>DATNQC010000094.1:0-1832 GCA_036702885.1 Oculatellaceae cyanobacterium
GTACAATTCCTGCAGGCTTTTGCTTTGCAGAAACAAATGCACCACTTCTCCGCCACCCTCAATGGAAAGCGTTTGAACGCCGCGTGCCTGCAGGGTTTGCACAATATTGTCACAAGGGTCATCAGAACCGATACTCACCCATTCCACCTGTTCCGAATAATGACGTCGAATTTCATCAGGAGCAGGATCGGGAGAGAAAACAATAATTGAAATTCCCAATGCCTCAGCTTTTTGGAACACCGAAGCTTCCGGCGGCAAGTTAAAGCTTCGGGTGAGGATGCATTGAATCGGAATCCGCTCGGCGTGGGGGGCTTTACGAACGCCTGAAAACTGCCGGAAGGTTTCCCCACCGGATAATATCGCATCCGCCTGATCCCGGGTGCGTAGCAGGTGCGCTAAATCTTCCGATGAACCGAAGCGCTCCCGTGGCGCTTTTCGGGAGGCGATTTTTCCATCCAGCGTTGAGGCAAGGCAAGCAAAAATTCTCATCCGTTCATCATAAGCGATATGCGAACCAAGTTCCACGCCACCCCAAGCCGCAATGATTTTTACTTTTTAAACCCGTACGGACAATGCCGGCAACCCGACTGACAGCAGAAGCCCCGCTCCTTAAGCCCTAATTCCGTAAATACGGAATAACCCGTCTGTGGGTCAATATAGGAATGCTTTCCCTGCGCAACTGCCTGGTCGTGAACGAGTTGGTAATCCGCTTGGGCGCTCTGCGTGAAATCCATGGCAGGCTCATTCCTGAAGGTAGAGAAGGGGGAAACCGCACCGGCTCCGTTGCCAGAGCCTTCGGCTGAGCTTGACGTACCCGCAGGGTGAGACTTATTGCTGCTACGTTCCCGTCCTGACAAGGTTCATCTTCCATGCGCCACGCAAAAAACAACCGTGGTGCGGTAGCGATACTATAGCACACACGCCCCTCGCTCGAAACGTGATCCGTGCGATTAAATACCCTCAGGCCTTAGCAAAATGGGGATGAGGCCAAATCTTAAAAAGCAATGCGTGGCTGTCCTCCATCGCGTGCAGGGAAAACCACAACCGGGAATCCAATCGCGCCACCTGGCTCGGCCCAAGCTCATGAGAGGCATCATCCGTGGTCAAAAGCATTCTTCCGGATAGCACCAACAAGCACTGGTGTTGCCCGGCCCAATGCCTGGCCAGTGAATGTCCCGCCCGCAGCATCAAGTGCTGAACGCTCGCATGTTCCTGTTCATACAAGGATTCATAGGCAATTGGTCGTTGAATGGTTTTAAAAATGGCCGTATCCAGCACTTCATACGTAGGAACAGGCCGCAGCAAAGCTGGCGCATGCATCTGCATGTCTGCTTGCAATTCATAAAAGCGTCGCAGGACTTTCTGCTGTTCTTCCGGCTCCAGCCACCGGTCAATCAAGGGAAAAATGCCGTCTTCTTCCTCTTTCATGTGGGCCAGCAGCCGCTCTTGCAGCTTGTGAAACCCTTGCCAAGCCTGTTCCGATAAAGACCTTCCCCAGCAATCCCGGAGCGCCTGCCCGAACGCATCCAGCAGCACCAGCAAGTCATCATGCTCCACTTCCATCAGCATCATGCTGCGGTATTGGCTGGCTGTTTCAAACAACCCTTGCTCTTCAAGCACAAAATGCTGTTTCAAATCCAAAGCCAGCGCATTGTACAGCGCCGGAACATCTTCTCCATTCGCTGCCATCCGGTCTTTCAAGCCCGCAAGCAAGCGCCGTGTTTCTTCATGTTGGTTAATCAGCAAGCGGCAGCAATCAGTCATGTCTTTATTCTAGCCCGAAAACTTTCGGACTTCTCCGGTCAGGTTTCCACCCGGCCGTGCTGCATGCC
>DATNQC010000098.1:0-8903 GCA_036702885.1 Oculatellaceae cyanobacterium
GCAGAACCCCCTCCCCCAGATTGGTTCTGCCACTAAACTCTAAAACGCACCAGAACAGGGTCGAATTCAGCAAGCCTCCGGCAAAATCCTTTTCTATACCGGGAAACAGCGTTAAACCGTAAAACGTTTGGTCCTCCACCAAGTCCCCTTCGCAAGCAGGAAAGAAAAACCGCTCGTCATAAAAACGACTACACAATAAATCCGGCCTCGACAAGCGCTTGATGGAATACCAGAATGGTTTGTTCTGGCGCACCGTTGCCACCTGTGGCCAGCGAACACGTTCCGCTCGCTTCTGACGAGGGGCCGCCCACTGCGATTCTCCCCAAAGGATATACTGTAGGGCCGCCATACAGGATTGCGCTTCTAGCGCCTGTTTGGACGCCAGACACGAAAAGAGCAGTGTTTCACAATCGGCATCGCTCATCCGGTAATGCTTTAAATGCCTGAGCGATTTTGCCACCGGCACCAGAAACTCTGGCTCAAGCCCCCATTCGGCTGCCTGCGTCCGGGACAGGTAGAAAAAACGGTTGATTCCCGTTTTCAAGGGATAGCGCACCGCACCCAAATCCGCTACCGTTCCCCAACAATGCGACTGTTGCAATAATGCCAATAAACTTTCCGGGGCGCGCATCGCCAAGGTCCAATTGGCGGCCTGCACAACCCTAGACGCACTTGGCAGCATCTCCCTCCGCCCGGATCGCCATGCCGCTTCAAGCCACAGCTCCCGAATCGTCAGAGCGCCGCTTTGCAGGCTATCCGCATTTTCCAACTGCTCAACCCGTTGCTTAAGCGCATGCCAATAATCAACACTGTCCGGCTTCGGTAACCATGTATTGAGCGGCTGATGGAGCCGGACAACCCGAATGGGCTCCTTTTGCGTTGTGTTTTCGGTCTTCTTTTCCAGAATCATGATGACCGAATTAACCGCCGCATCCGGAAACCAGCGTTCACATGCGGACTCCAACAAAAACAAAACCTTAAATTGCCGCATCAGGAATTTTCTGAATGCTTCACCAAAGGCGGCATTCAACCAACTGTTGCTGGTAATGTAGGCCAGGCGTCCACCCGGCTTTAAAAGCGTTGCTGCCTGTAATACAAACCAAACGTATAAATCAGGCTTTCCAGATAACAAGATTTTGGCTTCGGGAAAATCACAAAGCGCATCCGCGTATTTTTTGAGGAGATACGCTTGAGCGGTGCGTTTATCCATTAAAGCAGACTGCTTTAGCACTTCCTGCCGAATATAGGGGGGATTGCCAATAATCCCGTCAAACAGACCCAACTCATCTATTGCAGGGCTTAAAAAATCAGCCTGAAGCAAGCGAATTGAATGGGTTTTCCGCTGTTTTAATTCATCTCGAACGTATTCACAAGCCTTTGTATCCAACTCCACGCCATAAATTTCCGGCTGCATCCCCAGCGCTCGACCCCAAGCGTCCATCCGCCACAAAAAATGCCCTGCCCCACAACCGGATTCCAAGAGTCGCGCCATCCCAGGCTGAAAAGCCAAGGCCAGCATCAAGTCGCATACGGCGCGCTCTTCCGTATAGAATTGCCCCTTCAGGCTCCGTTGCTGCCGCTCCGCACTTTGCTGCGTTAACATTTCAACCCTGCCCTCGCCGCAAAACCGAATTCACCATGTCACCCCATGGGCTTCATATACCGACCGTTCTTAGCGACTCCGCCAAAGCACTTGCCATAACTACAAAAGGAACAAGCAGCTCCCATCATTCAGATGCATTGACGCTATAGTTATACCCTATACTATCCTACGGCTCAGGACCATCTTTTTGAGCACACGATATTTTGCCCCGTGTTGTTTGTGAGCCAAACAGATGGCAACCACGCCAGCATACAAAAAACCGACTACGAAAGCCGGCTTTTTTGTCGTTGGGTATATAGATTTCCGGATTAGGGATTGTACAACTTCACCGGACGTGGCCCATTGCCAGGACGCTCCGTAACAGCAACGTGCTGGAAGGTGCTATTCATTTGCTTCAGCACGGACGTAATGACGGACTGCTTATTCACAGAACTGTCTTTCTTCGATAAGTCATCGTACACGTCATTAGCCGTAAAGGAGCGACCAGCATCCAAAAAGCTTTGAATCGATGCCTGAATTTTGGAGGTCAAAGTCTCACCTTGTGCAGCTCTTGAGCGAGTTCCTTTTTTCTGCGCAGTGACGGCTTTGCTCTTTGCTTTTTCCGACTTTTTACCCGGAGGACGTCCTCTCCTACGACGAGGAAGTTCTTCGTTCTCCTCCGGCTCCGTCAGCACACCGGCAGAACTTTTTCTACCCGACCTACTCGACTCCACCAGAGCAAAATCTCTATAAAAAGCCTTCAGCTCGGCAAGCGTATCAAATGTAATCGGCATATTAATCCCTATCTATGTGTGGTCTGACAAGTATAAAATCTTTGCGAAAATGGTGCTGAAGAGGAAAAATATATCAGACGATATATTTAGTGAATCACCAAACAAAAAAGAGGTCAATACTTATCCTCAATCATGCCCTAAAACCGCCTCACCAAACGGTTTAAAGCCCTATGCACCATACCTCAAAGACGGGGTCCTGAATACGGAAGTTCCCGTATATATCATTAAATACGCCCCTCTCCATTTCCTCCTAACGTTGATCGAATAAGGCCCAAACAGACCGGATACGTCCGCTTGGGCCTCAAGATTATTTCAGGTCTTAGCCTTCCATAATATATGGCAGCAAAGCAACCTGGCGAGATAATTTAATTGATTTAGCCAGTTTGCGCTGATGGTATGCGCACGTACCGGTAATACGGCGCGGCAGAATTTTCCCGCGATCCGTCAAATAGCGTTTCAGCTTCTGGGAATCCTTAAAGTCGATCACCACGACTCTGTCTGCACAAAAGTTGCAAACTTTCTTTTTTCTCGGATCGGCTGCCATGAATTAACAATCCTTCCTTGCTTTCTTCATTCAAATTTATCAATCAGCTTAAAATGGAATATCATCTTCCGTCAACAATTCTTCGGAGCTGAAGTGGCTGCTTGACGGCAATCCAACCGGGGATGCCGCCACAGTTTCCGAAGGTTGTGGCATCACGGGCGTTGGCACACCCATTTCAGACGGCGTTGAGGACGCTAACCCGCCCGGCGAAACCAGGTTTTCCGGCTTTCCAGACAACTTTTCAACAGAAGCCGCTTCCAGTTCAAAGGATTTCTTCTGGATGCCATCCTGCGTCTGGTAGCTGTTCATCATCAGCTTGCCTTCCACCAGCACATGGTCGCCTTTCCGCAGGTGTTCGGCTACAGCTTCCGCTACGCCACGCCAACACGTCACCTTGACCAGAAACGGATCGTTATTGCCGCCCGTCTTGCTGAAACCGGCCCCGTTTTCAACAGACAAGGTCAAACTGGTTACAGCGTGGTTGTTCGGCGTGAATCGTTTCTCCGGATCGGCCACCAGGGTGCCGTTAATGACTGCTTTCGCAAAACTCACGGATTATCCTCTTTGACTCATGAGATTCAGTTAGCTGGCGGAACGGGCCGGACGACGGGATTCACGCTCCCCACGGTCGCTAGAGCGATCGCGGCCAAACACCGAAGCATCCGTCATATCCACTTTGCTACGGTTGACCAGAACAAACCGCAGAATATCTTCATTCAGGCTGCAAGCCCGTTTAAACGTAGCCACTTTTTCGGACGGCAGGGTGAACAGGTACGTTGTAATAAAACCATCCTTAAACTTTTGGACTTCGTATGCCAAGCGTTTGCGTCCCAGCTTGTCCTTTTTGATCACCTTGCCACCTTGAGCTTCAATCAGCTCTTCAACGGACTTCAGGACGCTGTCGGAATTATCCACATCCAGGATAGGTTTCAGAATAATGAATGCTTCATAAGTTTGCATACGAGAGAAAAGACCTCCAAAGTCTGGGTAAATCTCCACAGTACATGTAAGCAGAGACACACAAGGCTCATACGGTAACACAAGGATACTGAAAATTAAATAGTTTCCTAAAAGCTCCGCCATCCCAGGCAAGAACAGCGCAGCCTCAGAAGCTCATCCAAGAACTTTATCCAAACATCGGGAAAGATACCGTACAATGAAAACAGACTCCGCGCTACCAGGAACCTCCCGGAAGCGACGTTTCAAAGCCTTTTCAAATTGTTACGGAGTGTCCAGCGGCAAAATGCCTCCTTACAAAAGCCTGCCTGCAACCTTATTGCTTCCGGGCGCATTGATACTTTCAACCTTACTCATTGGCCCCTCTTTCGCAGCGGGTTTTTGGGGAGAAACACAGACCTCTCCAATTTATCAGCGTTTGCCAGAGCTTGAAAACCAACTATACGGGCACGCATATCCCAATCAGTCCCCCTCCCAGCGGATTAATCGACTGGAAAAGACGCTATTTGGAACAACCGTGTTCGGCCCACTGGAAGCGCGGATGGAGCGCATCATTGATAAAATGCAGGAGCGAACCACCAACACGCAGCACACACAGGAACCGATCATCGCCTACCTGGAAGAAAAGCTATTCCAGAAGTCTTTCCCGGAAAAACCCATGCCGGATCGGCTCCGACAACTGGAAACCCACGTTTTCGGAAGGCCCTTTGACCACTATCCGGTGCCAATTCGCATCAAAAAGCTGAGCTATGCCATGCCGCTTATGGCGAAAGAAATCCGGCTGACGCAGGGGGACACCCTGATTGCCCGCAGCAGCGGCGCCAGACCTCAGAGAATCTCTCGAACGGGCTCCATCTCGGACACCGTCCAGCTGGACGTCCAAAAAGCCATTCCCTCCATTGATGAACCCTCCAAAGCCCGAACCGGTGACGACTATTTCAAGGCCATTCACAAAAATAACAATGGTTCCACCCTACGATGGTCCAAACTTCCCATCCGAATCTTCGTGAAAGCAGCAACCGCTGATGAAGAACCCTTGACCCGCCAAGCGATTCAGGGATGGCAAAACAGCTTTTCCATTGAGCCCACCTTACAACTTCAGAATGCGGATGTCGTCATCAGCTGGGATAAAGCCGACTGGGATCAGAACCCCTCCATGCTGTTAACCCGCCCCGTTGTTCGTCTCTCGGATAGCAACACCGTCAGAACCATCGTTCTGATCTCCCTGTATCCCATTCGGAACATTCCAACGGAGCATAAACTGCATATCATCGCCCATCAGCTTGGCCACGCCTTTGGACTTTGGGGGCATAGCGACAACCCAGATGACCTCATGTATCCGGCATTCCACTGGGAGACGAACGACTTTCCCAGCCGCTGGCGATGGCGTTCAGAGACATCGTATCTACAAACGCCTCCCAACGCCATAGAAAGCACCTTGCCATCCCAGCGTGACATCAATACGCTGTTGAGAATTTACGAGCAACCCGCCAACGACCTCAGCGTTTACACCCCCTGAGAGCGCATCGTCTTTAGTCAAAGCAGGCATTGATAAAAACTTTACCGGCGACCGTAGTCATCCTGACTACGTTCAATGTCATCCTCGCCGAAGTAATCGCCTAACTGCAGTTCAATAATTTCCACGGGAACGCTTGCATCGACCGGATTGGCAATGCGGTGCCAGCTTTGCAGCGGGATATGGATATATCCACCCGGTTCCAGACGGTGCTGCGTCTCATCCAGGGAAATTTCCGGCTTGCCTCGCGTGATAAACCAGTGTTCTTCCCGCTTGAAATGCCGTTGCAGGCTTAAACGGCAAGCTGGCCTCACCAAAAGCTGCTTCAGCTTATATTCCGGTTCATCTTTGAGAACGGTAAAGCTTCCCCAAGGGCGTTCTTCCGTGACCTCCTTCAAAGGTTTCGCGCTAAAACCAGTCCCCCGTCGCAGCTCCAGCAATAACACATTTGCTCCAGCCGCATGAAGCGTATGCTTTTTATTGCCCTCCAGGGTAAAACGACAACCCCGTTCCACCTGGTGAGTCTTGCCTTCCGACTGAACCTGCACCGCACCTACAACAGGAATACACTGACTTTCCGTCACTGTTTCCCCTGCTTGCGCCTGAAGAAAATTTTCCAATCTGTCCCCGGCTTTTACATCCCAAAGCCTCACCTGTAAAGTATCGGTTGCATATAGTAGCTCAAACGATTCAGACAAAGGCCTTAAAACCTCAATTGCTTGATAGGAATCCATTGCGAAAGTCTTTTCCTCAATTCCACGCAGCGATTATACACCAGAGGCAACATCGTTACACTTGTAACAAATAATCTTTCCGTTTTAACACGCCCGTCTGGGCACAAGAAGCCCTCAAAGCACCCATTTCCAGGCACCACTCTTCTGGAGGATTCAAGCGCCCAGATAAACGGGTATAAGTGAAAAAGAGGCGATGACCTGTTTGATTGACGAATTTTTCATGAGGCGAGACAGCAACACTCCTTTTGGCTCATTATTGCTATCGCGCGTCAAAACCGGTATTTTGACGCTAGCTTTGGCGCTGTTTGCGATTGGCCTCCCCATCAACACAGAAGCTTTACCTCATTATTACGCGCCCGTGGATGGCAAAATCACCTCACACTTTGGCTGGCGCAGCGATCCGTTCACCAGCGCCTCCAAATTTCACGGAGGCATTGACATTGCAGCACCGGAGGGAACCACTGTTTACGCGCTACAGGGAGCGATCGTCACCTTTAGTGGTGTTTACGGCGGCTATGGCAATGTAGTCGTCCTGCACCACGGAAACTCTCTTTATACACTCTACGGACACAATTCCCGCCTTCTCGTAAGCCCAGGACAGACCGTCTATCCTGGACAACCCATTGCGTTGGTTGGTTCTACCGGGCGTGCTACTGGACCTCACTTGCATTTTGAGGTGCATTACCGGCAACAGTACGTCAATCCAAGCCTCTATCTTGCCTATTTGCAGCAGCAGAACCCCATGCTCTCAACCATCAGACGTCCGGTTTCACCAGACAGCGGTCCACCGCCAGTTCCAAAAGCCTCTCATAAACCGCAAGACACCCCAAAAATCGCAAAGAAGCCAGCTCCTCGCAAGGCCTACCATGCGACTGTGCAGGTAGTGAACGGCACCCAGATCCGCAATCTCCGTTTCTAGTTTTAGGATTATCAAACTGGGACATTTCAGCTAAACAGATACCCCTTATCGGGATTTCTGCTATCATCTTTCTGAAAGAGGCATTTTTGTCGCGGATTCACAGTGCTTGGCATCGGTTAAGCCGATTTTTCATGAACCGCCTAAAGAGAGAGACAGCATCAAGAGGTTATGGCATCAGGATCTAAAGCCTACTTTCAGGAAGCCTGGTTCGCACTGGTGTTTTTATGTGCGTGTCTTGGGGTTGGATTTCTGCTTTTTTACTTCCTGATGCCACCGGTGGACATGAGCCAGGAGGCCGTCCATGCTGTCGCAATGGCCAAACTGTTTGCCGAAAATCGTTTCCTGGATGCCTTTACACGGTTTAATCAGCCACCCATTTACCCATTACTGCTCTCTTGTGTCATTCGTGCGATGCACACCACCGAACTGCCTCGGCTGATTCAAGGGTTTCATCAACTGAACCTGGGGTTATACTTTGCATCCATCCTGCTGACTTATTTCTTTCTCTCCCGGCAAATCCGCAAACCTTACACCTTTATCATCACGGCACTCTATACCATTGCGCCTGCCACCATCGGCATGGCCTGGGATATTGGTCCCTATATGACGTATACCGTCATTTCCCTGGCAGCACTGATTGCCGTGGATTATTCCCTGAGTCAATCCAGTGCTATGGCCGGCCAAATCACGCGCGGGGAACTGGTCTTGTGCGGCTCTTTACTGGCCTTGAGCATGTTGACCCACCAGGCCGGATATATGGTGGTGATTGCTTTCTTCTTTGTGATGCTTAAGCGCTTTGGGCTAAAACACAGCGCTACGGTCCTTGCCTCCCTGATGCTCCTGATTAGCCCCTTCATCGGGCGAGATTTGTTCTACGTCATCCGAAAGCCACAACCATATCTTGAATCTTCTGTTTCTCTCATTAAATCCGCCAGTGATAAAGGCATTTTCAGAACTACCCAGCATTACGCGGATCGGCTGCTGTTTTCCGTTGCGCATCACGCCGTAGGAGATTTGAATCTATCTCCCTTGGACAAACTGGATAACAGTAAAAGCAACATCCCCAACCGGATTGGCATCAGCTACCAAACCTGGGGGCGGTGGACACTAGGGCTAATCGCGATTATCGGCGCAATTTACGGCCTTTACCAATATACGGGCATCGGCACGCTGTACTTATGCGCTTACGTCTTTACAGCGCTGGTGCTGTTCCCACAAGCCGGTTTCAGTTTGGCGCCCGTTCTGGCCTTGCTTTTGCTGTACCTGTATTATGGCATGCTGCGCACCGGCGAGTGGATGAAACGTCTTGGCATTCCCATCACCCGTTATGCAGCGTCCTGCTTGACCGTTTGGATTCTGCTTTGCACCATTACAACGCATTTTTCACAGAGTGGAAGTAGCCCTACCGCTCAAAGTCAGCAACGTCCCAAAATCATTTACATGAATACCTCCCTGGAGCCTCAAACCCGCCTGGAGGAAGCCCAGAAAGCCGCCGCACGCAAACGGGCCATGTCCTGGCTGAAGGCGCATACGGAACCCAGCGCCAAAGTCGCCATCCCCCGTCCGGAAGCAGCAAAACTCCTGACTGGGGAAGCGGGAAGCCCTGCCCAGCAAGAAGCATTTCAAAAGGAACTTGCCAACTACAACTACCTGGTTGAAGAAAACGCCACCGAAATCTCATCTCTACGCAAAAAACGGGGTGGTTTACTCCAGACCAAAGGTCTGCAACTGGTTTATGAGGACGTACCCGGCCGGACACGCATCTGGGAAATTAAGCAGGACATGCAATAAGCGTCCCGTTTGCGCCGATGTCTGCTTTCAGTTTTAATAGGGGGCATGAGCAGCAACGTATTGACG
>DATNQC010000103.1:0-6681 GCA_036702885.1 Oculatellaceae cyanobacterium
GTGTGGATCTGGGCAATGGGCCTGAAGGTTTGATCAGCTACATGAGAACCGACAGCACGCGGATTTCCGATGAAGCGCGCGATGCGGCGAAAGAGTTCATTCTGGCGAACTACGGGCCGGAGTATTACCCTGCGGAACCGAACGACTATACCAAGAAAAGCAAAAAGAACGTGCAGGACGCGCACGAAGCGATCCGTCCCACTTTAGTCAGCCGCACGCCGGACTCCGTCCGTTCGGCGCTGAGCGAGGAGCAATATCGCATTTACAGCATCATCTGGAATCGCTTCATGGCATCCCAGATGGAAGCGGCGCAAATCCGCACAGAAACCGTGGAAGTAACCTGCAAGAATCTTACGTTGCGCGGCTCCGACAGCAAAGTGGTGTTCAAGGGCTATCTGGCGGTTTATCAGTCGGAAGAGGATGAAGAGGTCAAAACCTCAAACCTGCTCAATGTCAAGAAAGGCGACAAGCTGGTGGCTGCCAAAATCGAACCCAAGCAGCACTTTACCGAACCGCCGCCACGCTATAACGAAGCCAGCCTGGTCAAAACCCTGGAAGAATTGGGCATCGGACGCCCGAGCACCTATGCGCCCACCATCGCGACCATTCAGGAGCGCGGCTACGTGTTCATGGAAAACAAGGCCTTAAAACCAACGCCCTTGGGTAAAGCGGTTAACGAAGTGCTGGTGAAGCATTTCAAGGAAATTGTGGACGTGGGCTTTACCGCCGCTATGGAAAGCAAGCTGGATGACATTGAAAGCGAATCGCTCCCCTGGCGCGGCGTCATTCGGGAGTTTTACGAGCCGTTTGAAGTGACGCTGAAGAAAGCTTCGGATGAGATGGAAAAGGTAGTCATCCTGCTAGAGGGCGAAAACTGTCCCGAGTGCGGCAAGCCGATGTCTTTGAAAACGAGCCGCTGGGGCAGTCAGTTCATGGGTTGCACGGGGTATCCCGATTGCAAATTCACCCGCCCGCTCAGCAAAGATCAAAAAGCCTTGCCGGAAGATAGGCCGAGTGATGAAAAGTGTGAAAAATGCGGCGGCGATATGATGCTGAAGCATGGCCGTTTTGGCGAATATCTGAAATGTCAGAACGAAGGCTGCGGCGCCACGAAATCATTTGAGCAAAAAACCGGCGTAACCTGCCCCAAGTGCGGCAAGGGCGAGGTTGTGGCGAAAAAATCCCGCCGTGGGAAAATTTTCTACGGCTGCAATAAGTATCCGGAATGCGATCAGGCCTTCTGGAACAAGCCGGTGGATGAAAAGTGTCCCGATTGCGGCAGCCTGCTCACGGAAAAAGTGCTGAAAAAAGGTACCTTCCGCGCCTGTCCGGAAAAAGGCTGCGGCTTCTCCCGCCAGGTGGAAGAGGCAACCGCCCCGGCTTAAGTATTTTGCCCAGCGTGTTTCACTGTTGAGCAGACGGTTATTCGTCGGTGCTAACTACCTGCTCCGAAATTTCTTGCTATGGAATGTAAGAAACCATGTGCAAGAAGACGACAATATGTGATCCGCCTTTACTTTGGGGACAAGAATGTTCCAAACTGCGGGATAAAAACTACAGGATGGAAGATGGACCGACGATGGAAACCAGCGCGGGCCGGGTGAGATATTTTTCCGCGACGCGCTGGATGTCTGCCGGGGTCACGGCGTCGATCAATTCCGGCACGGCCTCGATTTCTTCCAGCGTGCGGCCCATGGTGTAGTTGGCCGCAATGTAATTCGCTTGTTGATGGGCGGTTTCCAGGAACACAGAGCGACGTCCCAGCATGTTGCGCTTGGCGTCTTCCAGCTCCTCCTTGGAAACCCGCGTGGTGACAAGTTTATCCACCTCGTCAATAAAGCCCTTCAGACATTTGTCTTTGTTTTTGGGTTCCGTGCCAATGTACAGATAGAAAATGCCTTTGTATCGATAGGTCTCATAGGTGCTGCGCACGTTGTAGGCCAAACCTTGCTTGTCGCGCAGTTCCAGGAATAACCGGGAACTCAGCCCCGCGCCTCCCAGAATTGTGTTCAGCACGGCCATTGGTGCGTAATCTTCATGACGGGTTCCTGGCATCAGCCAACCCTTGAAGATGTGCGCCTGAGAGGAATCATCCCGTGCAAAAGTCACGACTTCGTCTTGCATCAGCGTTAGTTCGGAAATCTCTTTTTCCACCGAGGGCGAGAGAATCGCGCAAGGCTTATCGTCCGACGGGAAGTGTTTTTGCAACATGTTTGCGATTTTGGATTCTTCGATATTCCCCGCAACGGACACAATCAGATTTTTGGGGTTGAATACGCCGTGGTAATGCGTTTTAAGCAGCTCCACGGAATCCATTTTGTCCAGATTTTCAAAGATGACGCTGCCAACGGTGCCGTAGGCCGTTTCTTTAAAGATTTTGCGGATGAACTGATCGGATGCCCGGCTCTTGGGGGAGTCGAGATCCATCATGACTTCGCCCGCCACTTTCTGCTTTTCACGCTCAAACTCGTTGAACGTGGCGTTGTAGAAGAGGTCGCTGATGAGTTCAAACGAAACATCCAGATCTTCTTCCAGCAGCGTGGCATGGATGGCGCTGTAATCCCGCTTGGTGTCGGTGTCCACTTCCAGCGTCAGGCCGTCAATCTCGATGGCGATTTGTTCCTGCGAGCGTGTGGTCGTCCCCTTTAGCAGCGGGCGATCCACCATGTCGGAAAGACCCGGAATGCCGTCCAGCAGATTGCCGCCCGGCAGCAGCATGGAAATCGCCAGGCGTGGCGCCGTTGCAATTGGAGTATGCAGCAGGGTAACGCCATTTGCCAGATGCGACTTTTTCGTGTGTAGCTTTTTCGTCAGAAGCATGGTGGATAACCTGGGCTTAATGCGACGCTTTATGCCTTCCCGGACGCTTCCTCAGGCGTCATGACTGCAAGGAAAGCTTTATCCCGCGTCAAATAGCGACGCGCAACCTCGTTGACCTTATCAACCGTCAATTGGGCCAAAACATCCAGATATTTCAGGTAGGAGTCCAACGAACCGCAGACCGTCAACGCTTCTCCGATGGTTTCCGCAATTCCGGAGGCTGTTTCAGATGTTGCGGCAAAATTCACCTTCAGTTTTTTCACCGCGCGTTGAAACTCTTCTTCCGTAATTGGCTCGGAGGTCAGCAGCTTCTCAATCTCGGTTTCCAGTTGTTGCAGGGTGCCTCGCGTATCATCCGAGGTGAAATTGCCCTGTACAAAAAACACATTGCCCAGCTTGAACGTGGATTGATCCGTGCCGACGTAGTTGTAAACCGGAACAGCAGGCTTTTCCAGCAAAGCTTGCGTCAGGCGGGAACTGCGACCCTCCCCAAGCACATGGCTGACCACATCCATGGCGATGGTTGCTTCCAGATCCTCCGGGCTTGGGCCGTGATAGCCCATGATGAAGAATGAAGTCTGGTAATCTCCCTTGAGTTCAACATAGCGCTCACCGGTTGTCACACTTTGTGTCGGGTAAGGCGCTAAAGGCTTTTTGCCGTTGGGCTGAATGCCAAACCGTTCAAAATCAAAGGCGCGACGGATTTTTTCTTCCAGATGCCCAAAATGGAAATCCCCAACCACAATCGTGGTCAAATTCGTCGGTGAATACCAGGTGCGGTAATAGTCGTAAATCGTGTCTCTGGGCACTTGGCCGATGATGGCGCGCGTGCCAATGACATCCCGTTGATAGGGGTGCCCTGCGGGATACATCATGTGGTTCACGGCGTTGTAAATCTTGGTCCAGGGCTGATCCTCGCGCATGGAAATTTCTTCGATGACCACGCTGCGCTCGCGCTTTTCGCCCTTGTAATTGGGATCGAACGGATCGTAGGGTGGACCGACTTCTTCATCCGGGATGGTGGAGCCTAGCATCATGTCTGAATGCATGTCCAGCGCCAGATCAAAGTTTTCACCGGTTTCACCTTCGGCCGCCTTGCCTTTGGGACCGGTCACGTAGTAGAAGGTGAAATCTTTCCAGGTGGCGGCGTTGATAATCGCCCCCATCGACTCCATCGCCCGATCAAACTCACCGGGCTTGAAGCGCTCGGTTCCCTTGAACATCAAGTGTTCCAGGAAGTGCGAAATACCGTTGATTTGGTCATCTTCATGGATGGAGCCGGTTTTGACCCAGGTGCTGATGTTAAAGACATCGCCTTTTTTAGGGACGAACACAAAAGTATAGCCGTTTTCGTAAGTGACGACCTTTGCCCCTTCTGTTTCTGTCCCGTCTGACTGGGTCAGGAATGGAATCTGTATTGTTTTTGCCTCTTTCATACTGTCTATCATACATGACTTTACGCCAAAGGTACAGTTGGCGATGTTGTCCGCCTCAAGGCCCGATGTTGATGAAACGATAACTGATTTTTGCCGGATGATGCTTCTGTGAGGCGCTTTAAAAACCGGCTTTGCTTTTTTTAACAATCCTTTCATTAAGATCGGACCCACTACCGGAATAGCCAACAAGTCGCTATAATATTGTGGTTGTTGTATAGTGCAGCAACAAAACCGGTTATCGCGAAGTCGAACATGATGAGGCCCTCCGGAAAGTGCTTTGCAAGGTCGAGAAACAAGCGCAAAGAACGGAGCGCGGGAGTTCAGACGAGAGAGTGACTGGGCGCGAATCACTGCATGCGACTTTGTAAAGTGTTTTCAAGGAACTTCTGAGAGATTTTGACGGGAAAGCACTCTTTGAACCGAAATTGCCGCTTTACGGAACGCCTCGGGCCGGGGCATACTTGTTCCGTGACGGAATCGAGCTATCGCCCTTGAAGGACAGTACCTGGCATGCATATCCATCAGATGGTCATTGATAACTTCAAGTCCTTCGCCGAAAAGACGGTGATCCCTTTTGAGCAGGGATTTACCACCATTTCGGGGCCGAATGGCTCCGGTAAAAGCAACATCATTGATGGCATCCTGTTTTGCCTGGGCTTGTCCACTTCCCGCACCATGCGGGCCGAAAAGATTTCGGATTTGATTAATAACCTGTCCAAGCGCAAAGAGGCGACGGTGACCATTACCTTCCGGAAAAGCCCGGAAGACATTGAAAGGGAGAAGGCTGAACGTCAAACGCGTCTGCCGTTGGAATCCAGCCAGGAGTCTGCCGCGGCGGATGACGGGGAAAAGCAGGAAGCGCCGGCGGAGTCGTTGATTGAGGATGCGGAGCCGCTGACATCCGATTCCAAGAATTTGACCAATGTTCGGGAAATTTCTGTGGCGGACCTGACGCCGGATGGCGAATTTGTCCAGGTTTCCCGCCGGATCAAGGGGACCTCCAGCGGGTATACCAGCACGTATTACCTGAACGGTCGCCCCACCACACTGACGGAAATTCATGATTATCTGGGGCGCTTCAACGTGTCTCCGGGTACGTACAACGTCATGATGCAGGGCGATGTCGCGGGCATCGTGAACATGTCACCCATCGAACGCCGCAAGATTGTGGATGAAATCGCCGGGGTGGCCGAGTTTGATCGCAAAATCGAACAGGCTCAACGGGAATTGGAAGCCACTGGTGCGAATATCGAGCGCAATACCATCCTGCTGAACGAGATTGAAGTCCGGCTGGAGCAGCTTTCCGTGGAGCGGGAGCATGCGCTGAAGTACCAAAAGCTTCGCGATGAGAAGATTCGCTACGAGGGGATGTTGCTGTCCGCCAAGTATCTGGATTTGAAAAAGGCCATTGCAGCCACCAATCAGAACATGGCCAACGCCCGCAAGGAGAAGGAAGCCGCGGAGGCTGCTATTCAGAAGCTATCGGCGGAGATTGCCGTGACGCACGAACAGCTTCTGGATCTCGCCAACCAGGTGAAAAGAAAAGGCGAGGACCAGCAGATTGCGCTCAAAAAGCAGATTGAAGGTCTGAAAGGGCATATTTTCCGGAAAGAAGATGCCATTCGCAGCGCGGATGAGAAAATTGCCGATAACAACCGCCGCATTGAGCAGCTCAAGCTGGAAGTTCAGCGAATGCAGGAGAATTCCGAAAACATTGATGCGGAAATCCAGTTTTTCCAGCAGCAATTAAAAGAATTGCAGGTGCTGTTCAATCGGGAAGCCAAGGATTACGAGCGTCTGAATAAAAAGTTTGACGCGCTGACTGGCTCCGGGAGCGAACTGAGCATCCAGAGGGCGGAAATTCGCAAGAAACTGACGGTGGAAGAAGATGAACTCTCCAGCCTCAACCGCCAGAAGCTGGATCTGGAGGCGGAGGTCAAGCGCCATCGTTTTGAAATGGACTTGCGCTTGCGTAGCGGTTCGGAAAACCGGGAGAAGCTGGAAACACTCACCGCTCGGAAAACGGAGCTGGAGGCCGAAGCCAGGGATTTGGATCTGGAAAAAAGCGCGTTTGAAGCGCAACTCAACAAGCTGCAACTGGAAACCAGCCAAACCCGCGTGAAACTGCAGCAGGCGCAAGCCAAGCACAGCGAGTTTCACCGTGAATATGTCCAGTTGGAAGCCCGGCAGCGCGCTTACGAGGAAGTGAACTTTACCCGTGCGGTGGATACCATTTTGCGCTCTGGCTTGCGTGGCGTGCATGGCACAGTGGCGCAACTGGGCGATGTGGACCGTGAGTATGCGCTGGCGATGGAAATTGCGCTGGGCGGCCGTATCCAGAACATTGTGGTGGATGACGAACAGGTTGCCAGTGAAGGGATTCAACTGCTGCAACAGCAGCGGGCCGGTCGTGCGACCTTTCTGC
>DATNQC010000105.1:0-3921 GCA_036702885.1 Oculatellaceae cyanobacterium
ACTGCGTCATCCGAAAAGGAGAAGTTTGTCCCGAAAAGGTATTTTTCCCGGAGGAAGCAGGAGAATCATCTTTACGGAAAGCGCGACTGACGGCATTAATCACCTGCTCACTTTTATCCCGGGTAATCGCTTCCAGAACAAAGCCGGATGCAATAATGGAAAAGAGAGAGCCAATCCCAATGGGAGTCCACTTATATAAACCCCGAAGCAAGTCATCGCCCTCTTTTCGAGCCAGAAAAGGAATTTTCCGTAAGAAGTTTACAGTCGCACGTCCAGCTCGCGTATTCCCCACTGTAACGCTATCCGGTTCCGCTGATTCCACCCAACGAATGGGCGCTGAAAGCGGCTGCCGATTGATAAAAGCCCGAAGATTCTTGGAAACTTCTGACAAATAGCTGGGAGGTTCGGAATGAGTATTGACTTGGATACCATAGGCTTTGCGCATACCCAGCTCCACGGTTTTTTGAATTTGTCTCAAAACCGCAAAGCTGAGTAACCACCCACCGCTTTCGCGCAAGGTCGTACGGATGGCTTCCTGGTAGCGATAAGCGCTTTCCGGCGTCCCTCTGGCTTTCAAAGCGGTTAAATTGGCAATAGTAATCCGCGAACAAACCAACACAAACGAACCAGCCATGAATGCATTGTTCCGAAGGACCTTATGATTATCCAACAGGTTGGGAATCATATAACGGGTGGCGCCCCTTAGATTCCGGATCAGTTGGACGTTAGCCTCCCGCCAGGTTAGAAGCGGCATAGTATGACTCAATCTCATCGAAGCACGCCTCCCACCAAACTACCCCCTGGACGGGATGGGAAAACAGAGTAGTAGGAATAGGTACTCAGCGGTGTATTTGCTTGAGTTGACGGCATAGAGGTTGGTTTTGGTGAAAATGACGCTACACCCAGCGTAGGAGCCTGGGCCATAACTGGCATACCTGCTAATTGTGCATCTAGAGGCTTAAATGAACGTTTGTCAATCGCACGACGAACAGCCGGCGCAAAGACCCGATCGTTCATCCACTGGACCACCAAACCACCAAAGAGCGCGCTGGCAAAAATGCCGCCAAAAACAGTGCCTGCAGCCCGATGACGCAGCTTGCCGATAAAAACATCCAACGGAACCGAACTTCTGACATGGGTGAACAAAGCATCATCATTCAGAAGCCCTCTAACCTGATTCAATGCCACCTTATCGTTTTTGCCATCGGGCGTTTTAAAGCTCTCATACAAGTACCTGGCGATAAAGTTATGAGAACCATCCCCATATACCGTTGTCAGCGTATTCTTTACTCTTCGGGCCTGCTCGGCATTCAAGCCGGACAAGGCTGAATCGTCGATTTTTCGCAGCAGCGCATCAAATTCCTTTTTGAGCCCGGGTTGCATTAATTTGCCGATAACATCCTGTCCCAAGTGCAGGGATACGAGATAACCCGTGGTGCCGATAATTTCAACAAAGAATCTTTCCAGACAAGCCTGGCGCTTTTCATTCTCAGACAGTGAAGGAGCTTGAGCGGACGGGCGGTTTTGATAGACGCGCGCAAATCCAGTCAGCAAACGAGCAAGAGCAGTGCTGTATATCAGGTACATCCAGAACCGGGCACCCGAAAAAGGATTGAGATTAGCGGTGATCGGGAATAAGCGCACCCCGTTATCCCTCGTTTTAGTGCTGATGTTTTTCGCTGGTTTGTAGAATAGTTTACTTTCAGGGCTTTGGTGTTCAGCCCAAACCTAACCGTTTTCCCATCTTATTAAAACCGGTCAGGAACTTTTAGTGCTAGCCGAGTCGCACAGGTAGGTAGCCAAGAATTCCGCTGCCTGCTGGGATTCCTATTGCTATTAGGTTCCGCCCCTCAGAGTATCGAAGCCCAATGCGTTCTCCATAAGGCTATCGACAGCGTCTCTGTGGTACGTTACCATAACTACCAATTCAGTTGATAGCTAGTTTGAGATAAATCATTCATGAATGCAAGCAAATTTTGTTTCATGGTCTTCCTTTGTGTTTTTGGGCTTATCAGCATTTCAATTTTCCAGGAGTCCTTTGCTCATAGGACGTTTCCGTGTAAGACTAGCCATCAAAGCGACAATTCATCACAATTTTACAAGATTGAAAAGGCGACTCCCCAAGGAAAGCTCTATATTTTCACCCTTCCAAAGAAAAGCCGAGAGGTCATCTCCATAGGGGTGGCCCCGGGCTTGGAGACCATCGCTTCTCCGCTTTGGAAGCAGCTTTACGGAACACCTCATCCGATTTTTATAATCAATGGCGGTTTTTTCGACCCAGAGAACGCAAAAACAACATCATTCCTATATAAAAATGGCAAACTTGCCGAAGATCCGCGTGACAACCAAAAGCTAATGGGCAATGACAACCTGAAGCCTTATTTCTCAAGGATTTTTAACAGGACCGAGTTCAGGGTATATAAATGTAACAAAATCGCAAACTATGACTCCCTGGAATACGATATCGTCCCCCATAATGCCCCTATACCAGCCGGCTGCACACTGAAAGACGCCCTGGGCGCCGGCCCAGCTCTACTGCCCGAGGTTCGCGCGCAAGAAGAAGCCTTTATCGACTTCGACGAACAGGGGCGAAAAATCCGGGATCCCATTGGGGTCAATGCGAAAAATGCCAGAAGCGCACTTGGCATCACTGAAAACGGGGATGTTTTGATTATGATGGGCGCGCAAGCACCGGAAGAGGGAAAGAAGGGCTTTTCCTTGCAGGACATGGCAGACCAGATGAAAGCGCATGGGGCCGTCAAGGCCATGGCGCTCGACGGAGGTAGCTCTTCCGGTTTCTGGCACCAGGGGGCTGCGCATTACGGCAAATTTAACAAGGACGGCTCACCGGTCATCCGTCCCGTCAAATCCGTCTTGATGGTGCTCCCTTAAGGTCTTTACATGAAGTAACAATGGCGAAAGCATTGCCGGATCCACGCTTATCCCTGCAAAGGGTGATTCACAATGCCTTTGTTGAATGCCTTTTTGGGATTTTTCCGGTACAATGGGCAGGTTACAGGCGGATGTCGAGAGATCATTGATTGATCGCGAGAGAGACTGAAAGAGCGAGAGAGCAAAGCTATGTTCAAAAATCCCAAGATAAACCTGCTCATCATTCTGGCGCTGGTGATATTTTCTGTTTGGACCATTGTTAAGGACCATCAAAATATTCACCTGGGTCTGGATCTGAAAGGAGGTATCCGCCTGACGCTGGAGGCCCAGCCTACGGAGGACGTGCCCAAGGTCACCCGGGCGGTGATGGAAAGTCTGCAATCCGTGATTGAACGCCGGGTTAACGGCATGGGAATTGCGGAATCCGTCGTCCAACGGGCGGGAGATCGCCGGTTGATTGTGGAAATTCCGGGCGTCAGCGATCCCCAGGAAGCTAAAGCGCGCCTGGGTAAAGTGGGAAAGCTGGAATTCAAGCGATTAAATGAGAAGGGCGAATGGGTGAATACCGGCGTTTCCGGGAAAGACCTGAAACGTGCCGAACTACAGGATCAGAATGGTCGCTGGGTAGTCGCCTTTGAATTGACCCCTGCCGGAACGAAAAAATTCGCCCAGGTGACATCGGAGCTCGCCCCCACGCATGCCCCGCTTGGAATTTTTCTGGACGATGAAATGGAGTCCGCACCGGCGGTTAACACGCCCATCCTGAAAGGCGCTGGCGTGATTGAAGGCACCTTCACCCGGGATGAAGCCAAGAAAGTCGTGGACATCCTGAATGCCGGTGCTTTGCCGGTGGATATTGAAATCGTAGAAGAAAACACAGTTGGCCCGCTGCTGGGGCAGGCCTCCATTCAGCAAAGCTTGAAGGCTGGCTTGATTGGGATGGGACTGGTTATGGCGTTCATGCTACTTTACTACCGCAAAATGGGCTTTGTGGCCGATATCGCCCTGCTGGTTTACACCGTCGTGACC
>DATNQC010000111.1:0-13198 GCA_036702885.1 Oculatellaceae cyanobacterium
CCAGAAAACGCCCTGCACCGGCAAATGTTCACCCAGGAACAACCGGGACACCGCCAGCCATTTCGATCGTTCTTTTGGTGCGGCATGGCGCGCGCCTTCCCAATGCTGCTGCTTGGATGGATTGCGGATCAACATATAGGGAGCCACGCCGGTAAACACTGAAAGCCCCTCAGCGTGCTTGTCGGCTGCCAGAAATTCCCGAACACGAACCAAATGCTGCACCCGTTCAGACATTTTTTCCAGGTGGCCTAAATCCACTTCCAGCCGGGTGGGCATTTGCAGATTGGCAGCCAGCCGCACCAGTTCCAGCCATTCCTTGACCGGCATGAGCTTGGGCGAAATTTGCCGACGAACGGATGTAACCAGCAATCCAAGCGGCCCGCCTCTCAGCTCTTGAATGCCATGGTCCTTCAGAAATTCCAGAATGTAACGCGGGCTGTAGCCGGTCACGATGCTTAAAAACTCGACTTCATCCGGTGAAAAGCCTGAGAGATGTAGAAATGGGCATTTTTCCCGGATATATTCCAACAGGCGGGCATAGGTTTTCATTAGGGTCGGCTTCTCAAAACCGGGAGGTCTAAGTGTGGACCAAAAGCCGCCCCCACTGATCGACAGATGCGGTTGCTCCTGACGCTGGCAAGTTTCCAGAACGGCGTCAATCTCATCAATGCCCAGGACAAAGACGCCAGGTTGGCCGGGCTGTTTGGGATAGGGATAGATTTGAGGCTGTAGCTCGCAGAGATTCGTTAGAAACAGCGAGCAGGAGAAGGTTGGCTGGGTAGGCTGTGACACCTGACGTCGGGCCAATTCTCCTGCGGCTTGTTGTAGCGCCGCCAGATCACCCGGTTTATCTAATGACAACAGAAACAACGCCTCATCCGGCGACAAGGCGCGACCGTCCATCACGGCATCCAGGATGGGCTTTATCTGCAGCGATTGCGTCACGGAAGTCTGCACGTTGCTCATATCCTCAGTATACACAAAAGAAAAGGCAGCCATTCGGCTGCCAGTTTCATCTCTTCAGTATGTGCGTTTGGTGTCTTCCTCTCTCCGCAAAGGTTGTTTAACCCAGCACTGAAAAGGGGGTGAACGGTGGCATCAGTCCAAGTCCGTTCAGAATGTTGTTTTGCGCCTGCTGCGTCCCCAGCAGGATGTTGGTGCTGTTCGGGTTCTGCCAAAGCAGCGGATTGTAATTGTTGGGGTTGTATATTGGATTCGGCGACTGAATGTTTTGGGTGAAAAACAGCGTGCTCAGGGTAATACGCGTTGGGTCCGGATTGGAGCCCAGGTCCGGGACCGGTTGGTAAAATGGTCCCGGAAAAATTGGCACTGTGTAGTTGAGATTTTTACCGAAATTGGGGCTTAGAATGCTGTTGATGGTGCTATTGGTGTTTTTGAGGATCCGCGACGGGTCATCGGTGCGACTGTAAATCACGCTAGGCACCAATTGGCTGGTCCAGGTGTTGGAGGTTTCCGGTTTGACCGATTTGGAAAAGTTGTCAACATCCTTCAGGATCTTATCCGGATCCAGGAAGTCATCGCCAAGCCCGTCGAACACCTTGCCTGCAGCTGTACCGGAAGAGAGGGTGGGATTACTGATGGCCCGTTGCGTGGTCATTATGGGTGTAAAGGAAATGGCCATTGCAGGAGGTCCTTTATGACTTGGCAGAGGAGGTGCTGCCTGTATATCACATGTATTTAAATAAAAAATACCTAACGTATATAATTGCGTGCTATAACGTAGTGATGTTTACAAATCTTCAAATTGAGAACGACACCACCCGGTCGAAAAGTATGCAGTGCAAGGTTGTAGCGAATAGGAGCTCGTACCGCCTCCCTGTGCGACAATGGAAATATGAAAGTACGTCGAGCCAAACGGATCACACTGATACTACTGTTTGCAGGCTTACCGGGCCTTATCTGCTTTGCAGATGAACCCGCCATACAAGTTGCGCCAATGCCGGCCCCTCCGAGGGAAAGCCAACCCGTGCCGCAGACGCCAGGCGGTAATGCGCCGCTATCCATAGATACCCTATCCAACACGCAGGACTACATGCGGTATGAGCCTTACAATACCTTTCCGCGGGAGTTGGACCTGTGGAACCTGGAAGGTAAGAAGCAGATTCTGAGTGACGTGGTCGTCTCCCCGGATCGTCGGTATTTTGCATACTCCGAGGTCATTTTCATGCCCCGGGACCGACAGACCTTGGCGCGGTTGTACCTGGTTCCGGTGCCCCCCCTTCCACCGCCCAAAACCCCACGTCTCCCCAGTGAGGAAGCAACCGAAAAAGAGCCGGACATTCCCCCCTCGGTCTATTATGATCGCTTTGATCCCACCAAACACCTTAAAGATCGAAAAATATTGACCAGCCTCGGCTACAACCGGATTATTCCCTATGGCTTCCAAACATTAACCGTGGTCGATTGGTCAGCGAATAGTAAAAAACTGCTTTACAAGCAGAAAACGGGGATTCTTCACCTGGGACTCCGAACTTCCGACATTTGGGTGTATGACATGGACAAGGGGGTTGCAACCATTTATCCCGCCGTGCATCGGGTGATTAAGCATTACTGGCAGCAGCGAAATTTGCCTCATATCCACGAACTTGCCTGGGACATCCAGCCCTTGGGTTGGGAACCGGATAGCGATCAAAGCATTTTGCTAAAAGCCTGGGCTTACGACAAAGAGGAAAAGAAATTCCTGGGCTTATGGCGTTATGACGTGGATGCCGGACGAACCCGACTGGTTTCATTAGAAGACGCTCCTGTTCCCGTGGCGGCCAACGGATGGCTGGTCACGCCGGTACCGGTTCCTACCCAAAAATAAGTTTGTTGATTACAACAAAAAATCGCCGGAAAGCATTGGCTCCCGGCGATTTCCATTTTATTCTGCGGTATTTAGTGATTGACGTCCAGCAAGTAATTATCCATAGGCTTCAGGTTCAATACGTTACTGGACGACGTATTGACCATGTTACCGTTTTGCGTCACTGCCAAGACGCCGCCGTACGGAGGCAAGACTGCCCGCTGGGCAATCGGGGAATAAAGATCCTCACCCCGCTGCCAGGTAGGACTGTACAGCCTGCGAATGGCCTGGATATCAGCACGGGAAAGCTGAGGTTCGTAGGAGGCAGCCTCCGCACCGTGACGGAAGCGGCGTGCGCCAACCATAATATCGTTCGGGTTTGAGCTATGCCCGGCAATACCCAGGGCGTGGCCAAACTCATGAATAATATTGGCCTTGATGTCTTTTTCCGGAACACCCATGGTTTTGATCTGGATATCCGCATGACCCACCTGGAACGTGGTCAAACCGGCGATATAACGATCCGAGAAACGAGGCACCCAGTCCACGGTGATATCCGCATCCCGCGGATCTGAGGTGAACTCATAGCGGAGCCGGCCATCCAGCGCTTTGCTCCAGGAGTCCAGACTCCAGGTAATATACTCTTTGTACTGTGGGCTATAGAGCCGACTGCTCGTATTGACATAAATGCGAAGTGGACGGTAGGTCTCCATTAACTGAAAAACACGCACGGACCCCCAATTATCACCAAAATAGGTGTCGTACTGCGCAGGACTGGCCATGCTTGCCTGTGTCACACAGGAGTGTCCAGTGACCTGCAAGCCGGTCATTGGGTCTTTTGGGTCAGCTTGCCCTGCAAACGCGACAAAGCCAATTTGGGCAGCCAAAAACAGCCCCATCAGGGCGTTCCACTGTCTCATCACTTCACTTTCCACGGTTTAATCACTCGAAGGAAATCCATTATTCCATGCATTTAATTAAAAAACAATCATTTCATGAGAGTTTCAGGAAGCCTGAAAAAGCTCTGTTTGAGATAACCTCTTCTATTGGACTACTTGAAACCCAGCTATTGTGGACGACATATTGAGTGCTCTCCTCACATCCCAATCAGGAAAGCTCGATCCAACAACAGTAATAAAATGATTCCTCTGGATTCCCAAACAAACTATTCCCCTTTTTCGGATTCTCTAAACTGAATGCTTTACAAAAATTTTCAAAAACAAAAATCTGGCCTGCTATTCAAGCAGGCCAGATATTACGAGAGCCTGGATACGCTAAAACAGGCGCATCCTTTAGAGGGTAAACGTGAAGAGCACACTCACTACCTCTAGCGTAGGCTGTGTTATTTGCCTTGTTCCGCAGTTTCCTGACGAGCTTCTTGCTCGGAGGCATCCCGTGCCTCCTGGGAGGCTAACGGAGCGCTTGCAGCCGGGGTTTGCACATTTTGCTTACTCAGCCTGCCATACCCTTCGGATGCGGCTGCAGGCTGCTTCAATGCTTCCGGATTGACAGGCTGCGTCTCTTCTTCAGCCAGGCTGCACAGGTTATTTCCCAGTACCGCCAAAAGTGCCAAAGCAACTGCGAGGGATAGTTTTTTCATAGGCCATTTTCCTCATCCAACAGACTAAAAACATAAGCTATCTACTTACGAAAAGGGAATTGTAAAAAAAAGAGCCCGCTAAAAAATCCCGCAATGGTGCTATTCCAGTAGAGTGATTTCAAATAGATCTTCTGGCGGATTGTCAATTTCACCTCAAAAAGCTAAAAGCCGACATCGAGTGATGCCGGCTTTCCATACAAATCTTCTACTTATTTTTCAACCTATTCTTCAGCCAGGTCAAACCGAAGGAAGGTTAATTCCTCATAGCGCGGAATTTCAAACTCAATCCCCTTTACGGCTTCAAAATCATCTTCCCCATGAACCTTGCGGCTTCTGCCGCCATTGTGTTTCCGTTCGTATTTCGCATTGGAAATCACCATGCCAGACCCTCCTTTTGGGTTGATCTTTATCTGGAAACCCTGGTAGACGCCTTTCTTTCACCCTCATGCCAAATTAAAATAAAAAGCGCTTAATTTAATTATACCCACAATGACACCCGTTTGAAAATCCCTCTGAGGTCTAATTTTGGAATATTAGATCGTGAGAATGCTTCATTTCACAGATATAACCCAGAAGTATATAAACCTGAATCGACTTTGTGTCAAAAAGACACCTATCTTCATCCCCTTAAAAAGCCATAGCCTGTCGTAATTTTCCAACGCAAATTTTGAGATTGAGTGGTTTCTATCAAATAGTCCAGATACCAGAAATCGTCATGCAGATTCATCAACCCGCACCCCCCTCCTTTGGAAGACTTCAAAACCCCGAACTGGTCCGCATTGCCAGGGGGATTCGGCACAATATGCTACAGCAGGAACCGGCAAGCAGACCAACCACCAGGAAAATCTGGCCCAGAATCCGTTACACGTTGCACCACCTCTTCCGTCAGTTTATCATCAGACTGACAGAGCTTATTGTACCCGCTACACCTTCGGAGCGAATCATGAACAAACTCCGGAAACTACCTTATAACCTGTGACAAAATTGATGACAAAGTCAACAAGTCGATTGAAGCCCTTCCAAACAACTTTTCCGAATGCATTACGTTTAAAACAGGGTATCAGTATGCAAATTGCCAGTATTTCCAGTCCCCCACCGGTTCGTCCACTCACTTTCGCCAAAGGTTATGCTGAGGATCGGTATTATCGGCGATACTTAGAGCGCCAGCTCAACAAACCTTCGCCCCCGGGGTTGAGGGGATTCCTGAGGAGACTATCGCTTAAAATGGCTTATTTGGGGACGATATTCTCCACACCTCTTAGTTGGAGTGAACGCTTTAGACGAAATGTCTTGAAGGATACAAGAATTCCCTACTGGGTATAAAATCGGAAACCTCGTTGCCAGGCGCTTTTTGACATATTGTGGACTTGCAGATTTTTAACGCCGCCTGTCGGAATAGCAGGCTGGTTTGCAATTTCAGGAACAAATCGGGAAAACAGATGAGATAAGACGACCTCCTCCATATACAGGAGGTATCGTAACGCCGGCGCTGCTTTCATGAAAAAAGGATTCTTCGGTTCATGGGATGCAGTTTGGAAAGCAGAGCGGGCCTTTATGATTCAAGTTCAACAAACTTTGCGCGAGGCGCTACATAAGCATCAACAAGGGGACTTGGCGGGCGCCAGCTCCCTATATCTCCGTGTGTTGGAATATGATCCCAACAATGTGGACGCCTTGGGACTGATGAGCATGATCGCGGATAAAACGGGCGATCATGACACCGCTATTGCCCTGGCGAACAAGGCCATTGAATTAAAACCCAGACGGGTCGAACTATATATCAACCTTGCAAATCCGCTATTGGCGTCCAAGCGCGTGGACGAGGCCATTGAAACGCTCGAAAAGGCCATGCAAATAGACCGCCGTTCCGTAGACGTGCTCTCCACCCTGGGGGATGCTTACCAGGAGAAAGGGGATTTCACGACAGCAATTGAACTTTACCACAAAGGGCTCCGTTTGGATCGTTCCGATCCGATCCTCTACAACAACCTGGGCAATGCCTTCAAAAAACTATTTTCATATGAAAAAGCCATCGAGGCGTTTGAAAAAGCGCTTAGCCTCAACCCTCATTATGCGGATGCCCATTACAACCTAGCCACAACATACCATACCCTGGAAAGAAAAAACGAGGCCATGGAATCGTTGAGGCGGGCGCTTGCATGTAACCCGGCGCATTATCAGGCCAGTATGCTTCTTGGCGCCCTGTATGCTGCCGAGAACAAACTGGATGAAGCCATGGCGGCTTACCAAGATGTACTTAAAAATAATCCCGATCCACGGGAAAACTTTAATGTCCTGGTCGAAATGGGCAACATCTCCCTGATGCGGATGAAACTAGACGCTGCGGAAGATTGTTTCCGCACGGCATTAAAGCTCAAAAAGGACAATGCAGAAGTCCTGTCCAAACTGGCCTTTGTGCTATCCTCTCAAAACAAAGTGGAAGAAGCAGAGGCAATTTACGATCAACTCATTGCCGAATCGCCGAACCGGTTGGATTACCACCTCGCAAAAGCATTGTGCATTCCAATTCTGTATCCTTCCGTTGAAGCCATCAATACCTGCCGGGCAACCCTCGAACAGAGACTACAAGCGCTTCGAGGTCAAAAGTTTGAGTTCCTTGGCGCTTCCAAAACCGCTTTCTACCTGAGTTATCACGGTAAAAACGATCGAGCGATCATGGAAGCCCTGGCTGAACTGACAATGCCCTATCTTTCTCAAGGAGAAACCGTTTCCCCCTGCTGGAATGTAAAACCAAGAATCGGCTTTATCTCCGCCTTTATGCATGAAGGCCATACTATTGGTAAACTCAACCGGGGCATCATCCGGAATTTTTCTCGCGATCTATTCGATGTTTTCGTGTTTTCCGTCGGAAAGCTACATCAATATAACGAAGTTGGTGATGAGCATCCGATGGATGAATACATCCTCATATCCGAGAAGGACTTGGAACAAGCAAAGCGGAGCATCATCGAGAAAAACCTGGATATCCTGTTTTATCTGGATATCGGCATGGACACCATGACACTCTCCCTGGCGCATGGCCGTTTGGCCAGAATTCAATGCGTCACCTGGGGACACCCGGACACCACCGGATTGAAAACCATTGATTACTTCGTATCCAGCAAACTGATTGAACCCGAAAACGCCCAGGAGCATTACACCGAAGAATTGTTCCTGCTGGATAACCTACCGACCTATTACTATGCCCCTCCCAAATTTGAATGTCATACGGTCCGTTCTATTCTGGGAATTGCAGACACGGAAACAATTTACCTCTGTCCGCAATCCATTTTTAAATTGCATCCGGAATTTGATCCTATTCTGGGAGAAATTCTAAGACGAGATCCCAACGGTCGCCTGGTGCTGCTGAGTGCAACTGCTGAAAAAGCAAACCAGGATCTGATGGAACGTTTCCGGACAAGCATCCCGGATGTTGCGGCTCGGATTCTGCTCCCTCCTCGATTGCTTCGTCAGGACTTCCTGGCGCTCCTGTTCTCCGCGGGCGTCATGCTGGATCCCATCCACTTTGGCGGCGGGAACACCACATTTGAAGCATTATCCTATGGCACGCCCATCATCACGATGCCCGGTGAATTCATGCGGGGGCGCGTCACCTATGGCTGTTACCAAAAAATGGGCTACACCGAATTAGTCGCCAAGACGCCCGAAGAATACATCAATCTTGCCGTCCGGCTCGGCACCGACCCAGCGGAACGTCAACGCGTCCAGCAAGAAATTCTATCCCGCTGCGGGGTGCTCTATGAGGATGCTTCCGCAGTGCGGGAATTGGAAGCCTTTTTCCTGAGCGCGATTGAAAAAGCAAAGGCAAAGCAAGGAGAACGTGATGCCTGACACAACTAGCCCGGAGAAACCTTCTCTGGATAATCTGGCTTTTATCCAAAGCCGGCAGGTTCAATTACATGACATTGTCCATACATGCCACTGCCCAGCCTGCGGCTACCATGTAGCAGTCAAATTTTACGATGGCGGTAGGCATCCGTTAACCACGCTCGCTTGGCCCAAAAGCAAAGCAGAAGCTCAGGCCATGGAAAAGCTGCCTTTGAATTTTGTTCGCTGTGTGGATTGTGGCCACGTTTACAACCGGGACTTCAGCTACGATAAGGTTCCCTATAGCGACAAACCCAACCTGATGTACAACAAGGGTTCCCTTTGGAAAGAACACCTGGATGCCACCATTGCGGAAATCCTGCTCCGTCTGCCCGAAAATGCTACGGTGATTGAAGTAGGCGCAGGAGACGGGCATTTCATCAAAGCTATTGCCAATCAACTCCCTCAAGGTCGTTATATCGCCTTTGATCCCAATGGCTCCCTGGATACCAATAACGGGCAAATCGAATTTTTCCCAAAACTGTTCGAGCCAGCCAAGCACATGGCAGAATTCAGGCCGGACCTGGTTATCTGCCGCCATATGCTGGAACACCTGGAAAACCCGCTGGAATTTGTCCAGTCCCTTTCTTTCGCCGCCCAGTGGGAAAATTTGAACACAGCCCTGTTCATTGAAGTCCCCTGCATTGATCGCGTGTTCGCCTCAGGGCGCACGGTGGACTTTTTCTACGAACATAACTCCCACTTCACCAGCGAATCGCTCAGCCGCATGCTGAGCCGGGCCAATACAAAAATCGAATTGCTGGAATGCGGCTACGAAGATGAAGTAGTCTATGCCTACGCGCAGCTTGTCGGTAGCGTCGCGGCACGGACGCATGCCGTGGAGCTGGGCGGACAGGCCATTGGATTTTACAATCGCGCCCAGCATAATGACCAAAAAGTTCGCCAGCAAATCCAAAAACTGGCTGGTCGCAAAGTGGCTTTATGGGGTGGCACCGGAAAAGCGGCCACCTTCATCAATCGGTATCATGCGGATGATGAGAATTTCCCCATTGTGGTCGATTCGGACCCCAGCAAGGTCGGCACCCATGTGCCGGGTACCGGGCAAGAAATCCGCTCGCCGCAATATCTCTTGAAACACCCGGTGGACGTCATCGTAATTACCACCCAATGGCGCGCCCAGGATATTGCCCTGGAGATCCGGCAACGGGGCATTCCCTGTCAATCAATTCTGTTGGAATACCAAGGGGAGTTGGTTGACTTTTATACGGGGCGGCATGCCTACCATTCGGCGGAGCAGGATACCGCAGTCCGAATCTCTCAGGCGTCTCCCCGCTAAAAACAGACTGGCAAAAGAGAACACCCCCTGCCGCTTTGTACAGGGGGTGTTTCATTTCGATTGAAACCGAGCTTACCAGTAGCCGCGTACGGGAACCCGTTTTTTCGGGGGAACCGGTTTGGGTTTCGGATTTTCCGGCGCCGGGGTAGGCTCTGGAGCCGGAGGCGGCGGCGGAGCCGGTTTGCGCTGGATAATCGGCAGCGGCGCCCGTGCCATAAAGATGGATCGGTTGTAGCTGATGACTGAACCGACACCAGCCGGCAGACTGTCGCCAACGCGCAGGTTATCCCGTACATACGGAGGTGGCGGCGGGGCATCCGGTGGCGGTGGTGGTGGTGGTGGTGGCGTATCCGGAGGATGCACCACGATTTTACCCGGAGATCCGCAAGCACCGCCGGAACCGCTACATTCGCAATCTTTCGGTTCTGCAGCGCCGCCCTGTCCGCCAGAGCCACCATCGACCTTGGTGTTATCCAACACAGCCTGGGACGGTTGGCCGTAGAACTCGACAAAGCCACCGTTGCCGCCGTTACCGCCATTGCCGCCAACCGCGTAATGGTTATCAGCAGCCGGATCGTTCGCCAAGGCATCCTGGCCATTGCCACCGTTACCGCCTCTGGCGGAGATAATACCAGTATTGGAGATCTTGTTGGTGTTGAAGTCCAGCACAATACTACCGGCGTCGCCACCGCGGCCACCATCTTGCCCCAACGAGGTCTGGTCGGTGCCGCCGTAGAGCGCAGGAATGACGGGTCCAACTGCCGTATCCGGGTTATAACCGCCATGGCCGCCATCAACAGAGATCGTACCAGAGTTATTCACTTGGTTTTTGGGCGCAAGAATGGAAACGTGTCCACCGTTGCCACCATTGGTCGTCACGGCGTTCCAACCAACAAACCCATTACCACCGTTGGCCGAGATGATGCCAGCGTTATTGATATTGCCCTGGGTCGCAGACACCAGAACAATACCACCGTGACCCGCATCCGCGTTCACATTGGCATCATCGGTATGGAAGCTATCGCCGCCATTGGTGCTAATCGTGCCGTTGTTACCAATGGATCCCTTGTTAGCTTTAACAGTCACGCTGCCACCGTTACCGCCTGCTGCACCATTGGCTGTGACAGCGCCATTTGCTCCGATATTCACGTTACCGGACAGGGCAACCAAAGTCACTGAACCACCCTGCTCACCGGCAACCAGGCCATTGGCGCGGATGACGCCATCCAGGTTCACCAGGCCGCCTTCAATCCTGATGACGTTGGTGTTGTAGTTACCAATGACTTTACCAGAGGTATCAATAATGGCGCCTTGGGCAATATTGATGTCCTTGGAGGCTTTGATATCGACAACACCGCCATTGCCACCGCCAAAACCAGTCGCATCAATCCTGGCATTGGGGCCCATCGTCATGCTGCCCACATTGACATGGACAACACCACCATTAATCCCGTTGGCAAAAATGCTGCCATTTTGATAGAGGGCGGCGGCTTCAATGAGAACCGTACCGCCATTTCCAATGGGAATCCCGGAACCATTCAGCACACTGCTGACATCCACGGTGCCATCAAGACGGAACATGCCTTTGGGGGCGCTAAACAGCATGGTACCGCCGTTACCGGTCAGCTTGCCGTTGCTATCCACCTCAAGGCCTCTAACTTTTGTACCAGAGCCTAGAATCAGGTCACCACTTGGATTTGTGAAAGTCGTTTTGTTTCCGGGCGTGTTGTAGTAGGTGCCGCCCTGAATGTCTCGGCCGATATTCGTGCTGTTGGTATCTCCTGGGGCGGCCAATGCCAGCGGCAGGTTGGATAGCAACACGCAGGCCGCCAGAGTAAAGGCGATGCCCCACCTGCCGGACTTATGTGACGTCAATCTCATCGAATTCGATTCTCCTGGGGGATTGGAGTTCTGGATACTTCAAAAGAACATTTAATTGTGAATGGTGCATTAAAAACAAAAGTAAGACAAGGATTGCCTGTTACAAACGTCCACTTTGTATATCCTTAGGCGGTAAAATAGCGCTCTGATTGCAAAATTTCGTAAAACTCCCGCACACGCACGCAATTCTGTCAGGGGGAATTTCTTTTTTTATTTACTTTTAGTTTTTAGTTCTTATCATGTTTCAGAACTAAAACTCCTTTTAAAGGGGGGTTGCCCCTCTCCCCTCAGTGGAAGAAACGGAATTTAGACGCAGGAAGGACCCTCCTGATTATGAAATTGCATATGAGCCGCTACCAAGCTTCCTTATATATCATGCTGCTCGGCATGTTATGCGCCGGTTCGCCGGCTCTGGCGCAAAGCTTTCCTTCCCAGGTGAATCCGGGAACCCTGACACCTGGCTTTGAGATTCCTTCCACCCGTCCTGAACGACGGACTAACGACCCGTTGCAGATGGAACAGGAGCGGCCTCGCATTGAGGTCCCTGAACAACCTCCCATTGTTCAGGTGGAAAGAGATACTTTTTATGCCAGCCGCATTGATGTTAGCGGCAACCGCATCATTTCGGATGAAGAAATGCGCAAAATTACAGCACCTTATGAAGGTCGCGAGCTGTCTGTAGAAGATTTAGCCAAAATCGTTTCCACGATTAACGATGAATACCGGGTTCGTGGCTATTTAACCTCCATGGCTTTCGTCCCTCCGCAAGATCTGGAGCGTGGGGTCATTACCATCAAGGTGCTGGAAGGGATTATTGGAGATATGGAAATCTCCGGCAACAAGTACTTCCGGGCCAAGGCCATTGAAAGACGCATTGCTGAAAAGCCTGGCGATCCTCTCAACATTCCCAAACTGGAAAAAGAATTGCTCCGAATCAACCGGCAAGAGCCCTATCGTCTGAAGGCAACGCTGTCTCCCGGTGATGAAACCGGTGAAACCAAAATCCACCTGGATGTCCAGGAGCAGCAACCCTTCCAGATTGCCTTACGCGCCGACAACATGGGTCGTCCCTACATCGGGATGTATCGGGCTGGCGTCGAATTGATTGACCGCAACGTGACGGGCTATGGCGACCGTTTCAGCGCCAGCTACATGATTGGCGCTCGCCAGCAAATGACCGGCGCGTCTTATACGCTCCCCGTGGGCAGCAAAGGCACGGAAATCAGCGGATTGTTCAGCTATACGCGGGTCCGCCCTGATTTTGACCTTCGGAATCAGCCGGAGATTATTGGTAATTCCTACAACTATGGCTTGCTGGTCAGCCAACCGATTGGCGCAGAACGGAACTTTACCGCTGATTTAGGCTTCTACGCCCGCCGTTTCAGCGTCTTTTACAACGGGGATAAAGACAAGGCTGGCAGCACGGATATCCGCTCCATCACCTTGGGCTTGAACTATAACCGCTATGACCGGTATGGACGAACCTTCGGGCGGATTCAGAGCGTCTTCGGGCCTGAATGGCTTGGCGCCAACACCAGCTTCTTCAAAATGGAAAGCTACATGACTCGCGTGACCCGGCTGCCAAAGAACAACCTGTTGGTCTTGCGTGGTTATGCCCAGTGGGCGCCGGATACGCTCCCCGTTCCGGAGCAAATGCAGTTGGGTGGCGTGAATAGCGTGCGAGGCTTTACGGAAGGCGTCATGTTCGGTGACCGGGGTTACTACC
>DATNQC010000112.1:0-3878 GCA_036702885.1 Oculatellaceae cyanobacterium
GTATTGGCCATGCCTTTAACCGCGCCTGTCGCCTCAATTAAAAAGCGATGATTGGCTTCATCAAACCGAATGGCGCGGATATCCCCGTCAGCGGCCCAAACGGGCATGGAAAGACAAAGCACCGCTAGTCCGGTTACCGCCAAGGACCGCGAGAGAGAAAATACTTTTTTCGTTCTTTCCATCGTTACCGGGTTCCGTATGCCTGACAAGCCGCTGAAAATGACTGCACGTAAAACGTGCCCGCTCATCCGGATATCCTCGTTTCTGTTTGTGATGATGGGGATGAGGCGTTGAATCTTGCCGTCCGGCAATTCTCCCTACAACACCTGAGTACCAGTATAGCATTCTTTACCGTGATGCCGGGGTGAAATCCTTCATTTGGAGAGGATCCGCTGAATGACTGGATGCATGTTGATGCCTGAAGCAGCAAACTCCATGAGCATCTACGGGTAGCGATGCGTTAGAATGCATTCTCGTTCTTGTTTTGCAGGGCCATGTTGTCCTGGTTGAGCTGGCGGACGATGAGCGAATTGCTCACGCCGATTTGTCCGGCAGAAGGCTGATTGACGATTCTGCCCCGAACCGCCATCTGGGTCGAACTGCCGCCATCCAGATTCATGGCTTGTTCCGCGCCCAGCTCCTGCATTAAATGGGACAATTCCCACAGTGTCATCCCAATCGAGCCGGCTTGTCGGCCATCCACCGCAACTAGCAGCATTTTGCCGTCTTTGGTGATGCCGACTGCACTCCGTGGCTCTCGATGTCCCAAGCCTTTGGTGCTGAAGTGCTGAGCCGTCAAATCCACATAGGGCCGACCGTTCCTAACCAGCCAGGGGCCGCCGCCAATGGCATGCTTCATGCCAGACCAATCAGGCAGTGTGTACACATTTACCTGGACCGGCGTTTGTAATGGCAGTGAGGCCAATTCCTGCAGCGCGGGAGAACGTGTTCCTGAAATCACCATGCCATCTGGCGGGATATCCAGCGGTTGTGTCGTAGAAACCGCCGCGATGCGTCCGTTTCTCAGCAAAATTTGGAGTCCGTCAGCAGGGACTTTGGGCGCCCGATAACCCCAGCGCGCCGAATATAAAACCGTATGCCCCTCATTAACGCGGGGCTGGTTAACGTTGTGTAGGGCAACCCGATGCCCGTTAGGGAGAACCACTTCACCCGCCAGGTGAACACGGTCCATCACCAGTCGGTTGTCTTTGGTGATACCGAGTGCTACGCGGTCGTAAATCGGCCCGGAAATCAATTCCTGGTTAATCATCAGGATGCCGAGAGGAATACCGACATCCGGCTTGAAAAAAGAGCCATTGATCCCCGCAATTGCCTGATGCTGGTTGACCATGTTGGCTACACTGGTTTTGCCGCCCATTTTACCGTGGGCGAGCACGGGCATGATCTCAATGCCGGACGCCTGTGGGTCAATTTCCAGCACGCTGACGCGAACGGGACCACTTGCCAATCGCTTTTGGAAGCGCTTGTATAGGACGCCTTCTCCAAGATGGGCGATTGCGATGGAGGGAGGTGCTGCTGCGACCTTTGGCACTGGTGGCTTGGCGGGCGCTTTGGCCACCGGTTTGGCCGGGGGCTTATGAACGGAGGCCGTTTTTGCCGTTGTCGTTGTTTTAGGCTGCGCTTTGGCAATATAGGTGGATTTTGCAGTAGGTTTTGCGACCGGTTTTTGGGCGGAAGTGGTTTTTGCATACGGCTTTGGTGCGGTTTTAGGGCGTGCCGCTGTGTGGGCAGTCAGTTTTGGCTTGCTTGAGGTGGCTGCTTCCAAAGGCGCAATTGAAAGCAGTAACGCGACGATTCCCAAAACTGGAACGCCAAAACGCAGCAGCCTGAATAATAGCACTCTCAATCCTTTGAACCCTTTGCTTGGAGCAGTTGATGATGCTCCGTTTTGTCACCCTACAAACCGTTGAACCAAGAACGCACCGCACCTGCGAATGTGCGGTTATATCCCTACTTTAACGGTCAAAGTCGTTTCAAAAATCCGCAAAATGGTTTAAAACGACCAAACCCTAAAAATTGGATCGAAACTCTTCTAATTGTTATTTTAACTTTTTTGCTTGCCGGGCGCAAGTGAGAACCCGCTCAAACCGCCTGATAGTCAAACAAAAACGAAAGTGAAACTGCTCAAGTTCTCCAGCGACAGTTTTTTTAGCGCTTTGCCAAGCGACCCGCAGGGTGGCTCAGGAGAAGGCAGAAGAGCTGTCCCGGTTTATACTCCAGATAGCGCTTAACGGAGAAAGGCTGCCTGATTAAGCCGCGGGTGGCGTCATCGTGGCGTCAGGCGACGGCGTTTGCCCTGGCAAAGGAATCACCTCTCCGGCCAGAGCGCTTTGAGCCCGTGCTTTCACCTCTGCGCTTGGATCTTTCTTCGCCTGGTTCAGGATTTGCTTGATAATGGGATCCTGAGGACGATTCATCACTTGTAGCGCTTGGATTGCAGCGACTTTAACGCTGGGATCCGTATTTTGGGAACTAATGATCTGGCTGATCACACCCAGACCCGGCAGTTGCGCTGTGGGTGCTGCGGCGTTTTGTATCGCGTTCATAATGCCGAGCGTCCATAGTGCGGTTTGACGGACGTAATTCGCCTGCTGTTGCTCAGGACCCGGGGGGATGGTGCTGGTATCCGCCATCGCGGTCTGCTTCAGTAGGTCATAAGTCATTGCGTTGCCTTGACCGCGCACGCTCAGTTCTGCCATGGCATTGACTTTGTCTTGCAGATTCGGGGATTGCGCGATCATCTGGTTCAGTTGATCAGTGCTGGCAAAGCTGAGGTCCTGAGGATTGCCCGGAGGAGGCGTCATGTTTGGTTGCTGGGCAGCGGCTTGGGCCTGCTGCATTTGCATTTGTTGCTCAGCCTGCTGTCTTGCTAGCTCCGCAGCCTGTTGTTGCTGAAGCAAAGCGGCTTCCTGTTGCTGCTGCTGGAGCGCCTGCATATCCTGGAGTTGCTGTTGTGCTTGTTGCGGAGCGTTTACTGGGGCTTGAAAGCCATTGGGCGCCACGCTACCTCCTGGGAGCGCGGCGGAGTTTGAAGCTTGAGACTGATACGCTTGCGCATTAAGTTGGTTTGCTAATTGCAGGTACTCGTTGCGGGCGCGTTCTGCGTTCAGGTACGCTGCCTGCAACTGTTCTTGCGGGCTTGCCGCCGGATTGATCGGAATCGTGGCCGTCGGCTGCTGCTGCGCCCGTTGGAAGGTATCACCGCTGGCAGGTGCTGCGTTGGCATTTTGTGAATTTTGTGCGTTTACGGGAGCGCCCAGACCGAACGTTTCCAGAGATAAAGCCAATATGGGCTGTCTGGATACCGGCTGTGGAAACGTAGAAGACTGTGGTTGGGTTGGAGGAGGAATGGAAACCATACGTTGTATGCCCCTTCTTAGCTCGTAAACGCATCAGTTTACATTGGATCTGTTACTGGTATGTAAGACCACTGAAAGATGACTGTTGCTAACACTGATCCGAATGTAAATCTTTTGTTACACGGGAAAACCTGCTCTCATCCAACGAGTTGGATTCGTAGCGTCAGGATTTGGCACAAGACGGATCTATCCGATACCATGCCCCTCTTGGAAAGACATGACTGTACCCATCTCAAAACCCTGTGCAGACAACATACATCAAAAACGAAAACATGCAAAACGTTCTGTTGGAGCCGTCCTGTCCGGATGTGTTCCCCAACTTTCACCGGTGGGCATGACTTCCGGGATACCCTTAAGAAAAACTTAAGGTTGCCTTGGGCAAGGGGCTGTGATTGTTATAATGGGGGCATCATCCCCGCCGAGCGACAAAAATGCTCGACGTTGGGGAAACGCATGCTCCCCAAGTTTGAATCTGGCTTTATGTAAGGAACCTTTATC
>DATNQC010000113.1:0-2291 GCA_036702885.1 Oculatellaceae cyanobacterium
CCTACATACGGAGCGCCACCGGATTTGGTGCAGGCCTTTATCGCTGGCGGCGATACCGCTCTTCGCAGAGCAGTGGAAGGTGCGGAGGATTCTGCGGAACTGGGCGAACAGGATGTGCGGCAGGCAGGCATTCAAGCTGGCGATGTGGTGGTTGGCATTTCCGCAAGCGGCAATGCGCCTTATGTAGTTGCAGCCGTAGAAGCCGCCAAGCAACTGGGCTGCTTTACAGCCGGCATTACCTGTAATGAGAATTCCAAGCTGGCCCAAGCGGTGCATCAGGCGATTGTTGCCCAAGTCGGCCCGGAAGTCGTGGCCGGTTCCACCCGGATGAAAGCCGGAACCGCCCAAAAGCTGATCCTGAACATGCTGACCACGGGCGCGATGATCCAAACCGGCAAAACCTACCAAAATTTAATGGTGGATGTCCAACCCACCAACCGCAAGTTAAGAGAACGCGCACGACGCATTGTCGCCGCTCTAGCGGGCATTTCCATTGAGGAAGCGGAAAGCTATCTGGAACAATCCGGCTATAAGGTCAAGCCTGCCGTCCTGATGGCCTGTGATAAAATTGCCTTACCCGAAGCAGAACGCCGGTTGAGGCAGGTTTCCGGTAAGCTACGTCGGGCGTTGGAAAAATCAAACGATACATAACTGTCTGAATCATGTCATAGGGGGCTATCTCATGAGCTTACTGGTCGAGCGTTTGCTGAACCGTCCTGACCCCGGTTATCCCTTGATTCTGGAAGGTGATACCGCCTGGTCGCTTTCAGAATTCCGGGAAAAAGTCTTCCGACTGGCCTCTGCCTTGCAAGCTAAAGGCATTCAGCCGGGAGACCGGGTTGCCCTGATGTTCATGAACCAGAAAGAATACCTGGTCAGCCTGTTTGCTATTCTGCATGCAGGTGCAATTGCCGTCCCCATTAACATCACCCTGCCCCCAGAAGATATTCTGTACGTCATTTTAAATTCGGGTACGCGTCTGGTTTTAACCACCCAGGCGTTTGGCGCTCATTTTGAAGGCAAGCCTATTCCCTTTTTAGTCGCCAATCAAACGGCAATTCAATATCCTTCCTTTGAAGAGGCCATTGCAAGCGGCAATCCGGATTTTGCTGGCGTACCCTTCGGTACAGCGGATGATTTGCGGATTCTGATGTATACATCCGGAACGACTGGCAAACCTAAAGGCGTGATGCTGTCTGAAAATAACCTGTTGAGCAATCTGGAAGGCATCACCCCCTCCCTTCAGATCAGTCAATCGGATCGCCTGTTACTGGCGCTCCCCATTTTCCACGCTTACGGGCAAATCATCGCACTGTACGCCTTGCAGGCCCAAGGCGCTTTACACCTGGTTCCGCAATTTTCACCCAAAGCAATTATTCAAACCCTGGTAGAAGGACAGATCACGGTTCTCCCACTGGTGCCAACGCTCTTCAATGTTCTGTTGAGCGGCATTCAAAAGGCGGAGCTACAATTACCGCATCTGCGAGCATGTATATCCGGTGGCGCTTCGCTCCCGGAAAAGCTGTTGAGGCAGATCGAAGCTGCACTCAACATCGTGGTGTTGGAAGGATACGGCATGACGGAAACCTCTCCCGTCATTGCGGTGAATACCCTGGAACGTGGCTCCATTCCCCGTTCCGTCGGCAAGCCGCTTTGGAATGTGGACGTCAAGCTGATTGATGCACAAGGCAACCGGATTCAGTGGACACCCGGCGAAACTTCCGCGGAAGGTGAAATTATGGTCAAAGCGCCCAGTGTGATGCTGGGGTACTACCAGTTGCCGGAAGAAACCGCACAAGCGTTTGATAGCGAAGGCTACCTACACACCGGCGATTTAGGGCATTTTGACGCCGAAGGAAACCTCTACATTTCCGGCGGACGTAAAAAGGATCTGATTATTAAAGCCGGAGAAAACATTGCGCCAGTTCGGATCGAGGAAGTGCTGCATCATCACCCCGCCGTCCAAAATGTTGCCGTTGTCGGCATTCCGGATGAGAAGCTGGGAGAAGAAATTCTGGCCTGCGTGGAATGCAAGCCGGGTCATCAAGTCACGGAAGCGGAACTGAAAAAATTCTGCCGGGAGCATTTGTCGCCTTTTATGACACCGGCGGCCATTCGCTTTTACGACGAATTACCCAAAAATCCCAGCGGCAAAATTTTAAAACCCCAACTCCGCGAGCAAAATCTGCAACTTTTGCAGAAACAATAAGCAATTTAATTTCATCAAAAAAAGAAGCGGTCAAATGACCGCTTCTTTTTTAAATCACCAATTCGTCCTCAAACCCTTTATC
>DATNQC010000125.1:0-5678 GCA_036702885.1 Oculatellaceae cyanobacterium
ATTGCGGATATGGCGGCCGATTGCGAAGCCGGACGCCTCTTGGTGCTGCACGCTGCGGATCTTAAAGATAAAGGCGTGCGCAATACGCGGGAAACGTCCATTGCCAAGTTCTTCTGCTCGGAAGCGGCCATTCGCGCGTCCAATAGCGCCGTTCAGGTTTATGGCGGCTACGGCTTTTCGGAAGAGTATCCAGTGGCGCGCTACTATCGGGATGCGCGTGTGTTGAACCTGTACGAAGGCACTAGCCAAATTCACCGGCTGATCATCGCGCAGGATGAACTGGGCATTCGTCCGGCCAATGGTCCCGGCAGCCCCAACACGCCGATTGGCCGGTTGTCGCCTCGGGAGGCTGTCTATCATAAGGCGTGAGTAGTGCAGCGGGCCTCTTGTTGATGAGTGCTGCCCTTATGTCGGATTGAGCACGCTTTGGATGCCTTCCAGCAAGGTTTCCCAAATGCCTTTGGATGCCTGTTGGGTATTTTGGCTTTCGTGCGTACGGAGTGCTGCGTTGAATTCCGGCAAGTAGAGGGCGTATAACCGTTTGGCCCGTTCCGGCCCTTCCTTGAAACAACTGCGGAGGACTTCTTCAACCACCTTGGCATCCGGCGCCTTGTGATTTTCAAGACAATGTTGCTCGTAGCCTTTGACAATCTCGATGGGGAGCCGGAGTTTTTCCGCAATGTTGCGTCGAGAAGGGCTGTCCAGTGCATAGAGGTTGTTAAAGGCCTTGTGTAGCGTTTCATATTGATCGTACCAGCGCTTTTTGGCGCGGGATTTTTGCAGACCTTCCCGCTTTCGGACGTCCAGAGATGCGAGATAGGCTTCTCCGCCTTGCTCTGTCAGTAATTCCTCGCTGAGTTCCAGCAGTTTCCGCGCGAATTGCCGTTGGCTGCTTTCGTTCAAACGTTCCATTGTGTGTACGACAGCGCTTAGTCGCGCGTCGGAATCATACCAGCGCCGATACGCCACTTTTCAAACACTCCATTCACTTTAGCTTCTTTCGACAATTCTGGAAAAATCTTCAATGTAAGATTTCGCAATCAATGACTTTGTGAACTGGATTTCTTGTAATTTAAATGATCGGCGTTACGCAGGTCGAATGGCTTCCCGAATACTTTCCAGTAGAAGCGTCCAGATTCCTTTGCTGGGTTCTTGCTTGAGACGGGACTTTTGATGGCTTTGGAAAGCTGCGTTAAATTCCGGCAGATACAGGGCGTACAATTTTTTAGCCCGGTTCTGTCCCTCTTGGAAGCAGGTGCGTAGAATCTCCTCCACAACACTTAATTCGGGCGTTTTTTGGGTATCCCGACAGTGCCGTTCGTAGCCGTGAACAATATGGATAGGAAGTCCCATCTGTTCTGCAACATCTCGCCGAGAGTGAGCATCCAAGGCGTAGATATTATAAAAGGCCTTGTATAATTGCTCCTGGCAGTCATACCAGCGTTTTTTACTCTTGGATTTTCTCAATCCGTCTTTCTTTTTAGCGTCCAGATTGGCCAGATATTCTTCCCCACCGGCGCGCGCCAATAGCTCCTGACTGACTTCCAGCAGTTTGCGGGAAATTTGCCGCTGGTTGGCTTCACTCAGCTCTTCCAGAGCTTGCACAACCGCATTCAATTTCGGGTCCGGATCATACCAGCGCCGATAGGCCACCATTCAACACTCCATCAGATACGTTTGTTTTCGTCTGGATTTGCAAAATCTTTAACCGTTTCACCGGGCTTTAATGTGTACCGATATGCTCCAGCTCCACTGCATTCTCGATGGTTTGGCGAGACGGTTTCAGGTATGATAAAAATAACAAACCATTGAAGGTCCGAGAGTGAGTTGGTTCAATAAACTGGTCGTTTCGCTTTTGCCTTTTGCACCCCAGCCGTTGGTTAAACGCTTTGCCAAGCGGTATGTGGCTGGGGAAACGCTGGAAGAAATGCTTTCCACCGTTCGCCAATTAAATGCGCAAGGCATGATGGCGACCGTGGATGTGCTTGGGGAATTTATCCGGGAGCCGCAAGAGGCTTTGCAGGCTGCCTCGGAATACAAGCGGATCCTGGAAGCATTGGATCGGGAAAAGCTAAATGCCAATATTTCCGTTAAATTGACGCAAATGGGGATTTTGCTTGATCCCAAGCTCTGCCGGGAAATTATGGAGGATCTGCTGGAAACGGCTGCCCGGTACGGAAATTTCGTCCGTATTGATATGGAAGATTCCTCCTGCACTACGGAAACGATTGAGCTTTATCTGGCGTTGCGCCAGCGCTTCAGCAACGTCGGCATTGTGCTGCAAGCGTATTTACGGCGGACATTGAATGACGTTCGCAGGATTACCGATGCCGGTGCTGGGCATTTTCGCCTGTGCAAGGGGATTTATGTGGAGCCGCGTAAACTGGCGTTTCAGGATCACAGACTTATTAACAAGAACTATACGCTTCTGCTGGAAGAAATGTTCAAGCGTGGCGCTTATGTCGGCATTGCTACCCATAACGAGGAACTCGTCTGGGAGGCGTTACGCCTGATTGACGCCTACGGACTGAGCAAGGAGCAATACGAATTCCAGATGCTATTGGGGGTGGACCCTGAACTTCGCGCAATTTTGCTGGAAGGGGGGCATCGCCTGCGGGTGTACGTGCCTTTTGGCAAGCAATGGTATGCTTACAGCCTACGCCGCTTAAAAGAAAATCCGGCGATTGTCCGGCATATTCTCAAAAACCTGTTTTCCCCCTAAACGTTAGTCAGCGCCGGGGACGGGTGGACCGGATTGCTCAACTGTTTCAATGGGAGCTAATTCCGGAGCTTGAGTCGCCTTTTTTTCAGACTTGGGAAGATGCGCCGCTTCGGCAGCGGGTTTGGGAGCGTCTTCAAACACAATGTCATCGGAAATAGGCGGCAAGTGGGCGTCTTCAACCTCTTCGAACGATTCTTTCCGGCTGTTGGTCAAATCACCGACGAATTTTTCCACCTCAGGCGGAACGTTAATAGTAGCCCGTAATAAGCCTTCAGCTTTGCTTTGCAATGTTTCCTCCTGCTTGCCATAGAGCGTGCCAAGATCCGGCGCGGATTCCGGCAGGCGGGCGTTGAAGTTCAAATCCACGTTTTTAAAGAACAGGCTAAAAAAGATAATTAGAATCACCAGAGATACGGCGACCGTTGAAAAGAACAGAATCAGCAGGTTACGGGGGCCCATGTTGTTCATAGCATCATCTCAGGTTGAAACGTGGATGTTGTGACTCAATATAAGTGTACACTAAGAGGGACCTTTGAAGTTGGCAATGCGCGCTAGCTCAACTTTTCCAGACGCAACTGCTGTTACGGCATCGTTTTAAACAACAGCCCGAACCTTGCAACAGGACAACTTGATGTCTTCCCATTCTTCAGCCAGGGTCCGCATGCAAGCCAGCGCAAAGGATTCAATTTGTCCTTCCAGCCCCAGATCAGACGCCAGGCCGGCCGCTTCCACCGGAGCGCCTTGTGGATCAACGTTTAACCCGGTATGAATCAGGACCGAGGTGGGGCTGAGCGTGCAAATCGAAACGGACAGCTTGGCCGTATCCCGATAAAAGAGATCATCGCCCCGGCGGCGAATGTTGGCCTCGGGCGACAGGCTGTTAATGCGATCCTGAATGATGGAGGAAAACAGGCGTTGCAGTAAAACGCCATCCTGAAGTGGAATACCAAAGATTTCCACGATAAAGTTCAGCATGCGCTTGGAATAGATGTAGTCGTCATTCAGGACGTCTTCCAGGTCCACCATGCGGGTGCAGTCCACTTCGCATGGTCCGACAAACGCCACCACCGCATCACCAAGGATGCCGAAATTGCGGTAAATCCAATGGTTGCTAAGCTCTTCGCCGGTATAGGGAAGCTCTTCCGGGATGAAATGGTATTTCATTGTGCTGCGTCCTTATTGGGAGTCGCCGCCAGCAGGGACTGGCGGTGCGTTATTCAGTTGTCGGGGATCGACTAAAGGTTTTAGTTCACTAGGGCGTGTGGCTTGTGGAAGGCCGCCAGCTCCGGGGGATAGCGGGGAGTGCCCGAAGTTGGGATCTTCCCGTTGGGCTTCAACCTGTTCGGGGTTGGGGAGCGCCGGAGCGGGTTCCAGAGACGCCTTTTTGTTTTCTTCGCCAATGACCTGCTTGCCCAGGACAATCTTTTCCGGTTTGGGGAACTGTGTCACTGGCGTTGGATAGAGCTTGTAGTAGGCGCGGGCAAAATTACCCCACACTGTGGCGCAGTTGGAGCTGAACACCCCATGCAGGGGAATATACCGGTCATTCCCCATCCAGACGCTGGCGACGATATCCGTTGTGAAGCCGGTGAACCAGATGTCCCGCATTTCGTCGGTAGTACCGGTTTTACCAGCCACCGGCCGTCCGGGAATGATGGCGTTTTTCCCGGTCCCTTTTTCAACAACGTCCTGCAAAATAGAAATCAGATTATTGACGGGCTCTGGATCGAAGCGACGCTCCGGTTTGGATTTCTCCAGAGGAATTTCGCGTCCGCGGCTATCCTCGACGCGCAGCAGCACGGTTGGCTTAATATACACGCCACTTCGTGCGATGGTGGAATAAGCCGTAATGACTTCGTAAGGAGAAATACCTGCGGAACCCAGCAAACTGGAAAAATTGCGGTCAATGTGGGATTCGATTCCCGCCAGCCGGGCTGTTTCAATAACCGGATCAATACCCATTTTCAGTCCCAGTTTGACGGTGGGCGTGTTCCGTGACAATGTGAGCGCCGTGCGAATGTTCATGTTTCCCATATACCGGCCATCCCAGTTGCGGGGGCACCAGTTGCTATAGCCGTTATTAAAGCAAACCGGGCTGTCTGAAATGGGGGACTCAGGGGTTACCAGTCCCAGGCGCATTGCCGTGAGGTACACAAACGGCTTGAAGGTGGAGCCAATGGCCCGGCGCTGCTGTGTGGCGTGGTTGAACTGGTTTTTTTCAAAGTCGCGACCACCCACCAGAGCGATAATTTCACCGGATTTCAAATCCTCCACAATAAACGCGCCTTCGGTGATGCCGGAGTATTTTACCTTGTCCATTTCTTCGTACAAGGACTTTTCCGCCAGCTCCTGAGCCTGGGCGTCCATCGTGGTATAGACCTTGAGTCCGCCTTGGCGGACTGCGCTGTGGCCGAACTTTTCTTCCAGCTGCTGAATGACAAACTGAATAAAGAAGGGGTGTTTGGAGGGCTTGGGTGTGCGACGGTTCAGCTCAACTTTTTCCTGAATGGCGGCGTCTCTCTGTTTGGGGGTGATATAGCCGAAGGTCACCATGGCGTTCAGCACTTCCAACTGGCGACGCCGGGCGGCTTCCGGGTAGGCATAGGGAGAAAGCCCTTCAGGCGCTTTTAACAGACCGGCCAGCAAAGCGCTTTCTGCAATGGTTAGATCCCGCGCCGATTTTCTGAAGTAGCGGCGCGCGGCCTTTTCGATTCCGTAGCTTTGGTTCCCCCAATAGACCTGGTTCAGATACATTTCCAGGATTTTATTTTTGTCATAATGCCGCTCGACCCGCATGGCCAGAATGGCTTCCGCAAGCTTCCGGGTAATGGCGCGTTCCGGGGACAGGAAGAGGTTTTTCACCAACTGCTGGGTCAGGGTGCTTCCGCCCTGCACGTCATCGCCTCGCAGGTTGGCTGAAGCCGCCCGGATGGTGCCTCGAATGTCCACCCCGTTG
>DATNQC010000144.1:0-1883 GCA_036702885.1 Oculatellaceae cyanobacterium
AGGCTGGCGAGCATGGTATCAATTGCTACATCGGCGTCAGCCTCGTCCTGGAGGAGGTGATCGTAACGATGGCGCCAGATCCGCCAGTCCTGACCGTTCTTGTCTTCGTTGACAAAGCGGGTGTTGACCAGTTTCCAAACCTCATCGTACAGGGATTGAGGCGTATATGCGAAACCTTGCTGGATCGTGATTGCAAATGAAATGGGGATCAGCAGGGCACCCAAAAGTTTTTTGTTATTCATCGATGTCCCATCCAGTTCTTGGCTATACCACACACCGTTGCCAAAAGTTGTCCCTCCATTATAACTGATTGCTTTTGGGACCGGCTTTTGGGAAACGGGTATTCAAACTATGACCTTTGGACGCCACGTCAGGGGTAAAGGTTCCAGGGGATATCGGGAAGCGCCGCCGTTTTAGGCTTGAGCGGGTTGAAATCCCTTCGAAAGCCTGTTCTGCTTTGTGCTTTTGGCGATATGACTGATTTTTAGCCGGATTGACAATTGGGCGCGATGCCGGGTTGCGGTACAATAAACGGCGTCCAAGCGAAGAGAGAGGAGCTTGCGTATGTCCCCCACTCAACAGGCGAAAACTTGGCAGGATTTTGTACGGGAAGCCAAAAGCCGAATCAAGGAGATTACCCAGGACACCTTGCGTCAATGGATGGCAGAAGGAAAGGACATGGTCATTCTGGATGTTCGGGAGGGGCATGACCACGCACTTTCCAGAATTGAAGGCGCTATTAACATTCCTCGCGGCGTTGTAGAGCTGGAAATCGAGGAAAGTGTGCCGGATAAGACAAAAACCATTGTCGCTTACTGCGGTGGTGGCGGCCGTTCCGCAATGGTTGCGGACGTTCTCCAGCAGATGGGCTATACAGACGTCTATTCCCTGCAGGGCGGCTACAAACAATGGAAGGAAAAACCCTACCCCAGCACGGAATACGAACGGTAAGCCCGCGCTACGCTTTTAGGGTGTTCTCAATCATGTTCGCAATGGAGGGAATGACCCGCCGCTGAAGGTCATCGGGGCAGTCCTCCAATAGTCGCATGGCGGAACTGAGCGTTTCGTGCATGTCGTACCAGCGGCGATGGCGGTGGTCAGCCTGCATGCCACGGCGGTAATTGAGGGCGCTGTCTAGATCTTCAACCGGTAAATCCGTTTCCAGCTCGATTTGGTGCTCTACAATAATCTTGATGATGTTGAGCGCGACTTGGGCCTGATAACGATCCGGCGCGGTTCGTAATTGTTCGATAGCCCGTGCGAGTACAGGGTCCTGGTCATACCAGCGTTTGCCGGGATTATGGGGAGATGTGCCTTCCGAGTGAGTCATTTCAGGTGATGCATTTCCAAAAGGGATATGATCATTATAGGGTTGGGCTTGTTGACAAGCACCCTCCATTCAACCCATAATAATTTCCCCGTGGCATAGTAGCTCAGATGGCTAGAGCACGCGGTTCATACCCGCGGTGTCGCTGGTTCGACTCCAGCCTATGCCATTTATCTCTTTTCAGGCGTAGGGTGTGGTCAGGTTGTTCAAGAGAATGGAGCGGCTTCAAGGCGTATTGCTTGGAAAAGCCGAATCCTGAGGGAAATGACGCTGGACAACGAGGCGCAGCTACCCCATAGAAGCAGTTTTCATAGGTTGAGTACCGGATGTCCTCGATTCCGCCCAATGTGCAGGTTTCTGTACTGGTGTTTTTAAAAGCGTTGTCAACGCCTGTGGTGTTGTATGCCGATCAGCCCACGCAACTATATGAAGAGATCAAGCGTTTGATCCAGACGGCCAACCCGAATGCGCCGAAGCTAATTGAGAAAAATGGCGTAGGACCGCTAAAAAAAGTGGCCTTTCTGGATACGGAAGTGATGGGTGTGGCGCTTCAGGC
>DATNQC010000145.1:0-17866 GCA_036702885.1 Oculatellaceae cyanobacterium
ATTACCGGTGCGGGCGATAAGGCATTTTGCACCGGGGCGGATATGAAGGAGCAGAACGCGTATTTCGGTAAGCGTCCACGCGATTATTGGAAGTGGATGGGCGCATTCATCGATCTGCATGAAAAGCTTCGTAATTTAGGCAAACCCAGTATTGCCCGCCTGAACGGCATTGTGGTGGGTGGCGGTAATGAGTTGAATATGGCATGCGATCTGGCAGTGGCGGCGGATGATATCTACATTCGCCAGGTGGGAACGGCGCATGGCTCGGTTGCTGCCGCAGGCGCCACCCAATGGCTGCCGTTGATTGTAGGTGATCGCCGCGCTCGGGAAATTTTGCTGTTGTGCGAGGAAATTCCGGTTAGCAAGGCGCTGGCATGGGGGCTGGTGAATCAGGTGGTTCCCCGCGCCCAATTGGATGAAGCGGTTGAGGCCATGGCGGATAAGCTACTGGCCAAACTGCCTGAATGCACACGATACACTAAGCAGCAATTGAATTTCTGGCGGGATTTCTCTTGGGGAATGACCATTTCTCATGCGCGTGACTGGCTAACAATCCATGCTGGAAGCAGGGAGGCGATTGAAGCGGCTCATGCTTTTGTGAATAAACGCAAGCCGGACTATGCGGCAATCCGTCAAAGTTTGTTGGAGGGAGAGTCATGAGTGCGGTAACCCCACCGGCGTATCAGTTTATTTGTGTGGAGCGGGAAGAGCGGGTTGGGTTGGTTCAGTTGAATCGACCGGATGTGTTAAACGCGCTCAGCCCTGATCTGATGAAGGAATTGGTCGATGCGCTGGAGGCTTTTGACCAGGATGATGGCATTGGGGCGATCGTCTTGACCGGCGGTCCCAAGGTGTTTGCCGCCGGAGCGGACATCAAGCGCATGGCGGATGCCTCTGCCGTAGAGATGCTGCTGATCGATCAACTGGCGCGCTGGGATCGCATTCGTAAACTGCATAAGCCAGTAATTGCGGCAGTGAACGGCTTTGCGCTTGGCGGTGGCTGTGAGCTTGCCATGATGTGCGACATGATTATTGCCGGAGAAAATGCAAAGTTTGGACAGCCCGAAATCAACATCGGCGTTATTCCCGGTGCGGGTGGAACACAACGCTTGACGCGTGCGGTGGGCAAGGCGAAAGCCATGGAATTGATTCTGACGGGGCGACAATTTACCGCGCAGGAAGCCTACGAAATGGGATTGATCAACAAAGTGGTGCCGCCGGAAGTGACCATAGACGAAGCAAAAAATCTGGCGTCACAAATTGCAGGCAAGCCTGCCATTGCGGTTCGCCTGGCCAAGGAGGCGATTCTCAAGGCGTTTGATACGACCATCGAAGGCGGCTTGGATTATGAACGCAAGTTATTCTACTTGCTGTTTGCTTCAGCCGATCAAAAAGAAGGAATGCGGGCTTTCCTGGAAAAGCGGATGCCCGTTTGGCGGGGGCAATAAGCATGGCTTACGAATTTTTGTTGTACGAGGTTCAGGAGCAGATTCTGACCATCACGTTGAATCGCCCGGACTGCTTGAATGCTTTCAATGACGAAATGAGTTTTGAACTACAAAAAGCCCTGAAAGAGGCGGAAAAAGATCCAGGCGTTCGTTGCATTGTTCTGACGGGAGCCGGGCGGGGTTTTTCGGCCGGGCAAGATCTGCGCAGTCGAAGTGTCAGCGCTGACAATGCGGAAAAGCCACACTTGGGTGAATCCATCCGCAAGCGGTACAGTCCCATTGTGTCTAAACTGCGGAGCATTGAAAAACCGGTGATTGCCATGGTAAATGGCGTTGCCGCCGGGGCGGGCGCAAGCATTGCCTTTGCCTGCGATCTGCGTGTTGCAGCGCAATCTGCAAAATTTATTCAGGCTTTTATCAAAGTCGGTTTGATTCCGGATTCCGGCGCATGCTGGCTATTGCCGCGTTTGATGGGGTTAGGGAGTGCATTTGAATTTGCGGTGACCGGTGAACCGCTGAATGCGGATGCCGCCCTAAGGGCAGGATTGGTGAATCGGGTAGCGGCGGATGAACAGTTGCGCGAGGTGACGTTTGAACTGGCCAAACGTTTGGCGAAAGGTCCTACACAAGCCATCGGGCTGTTGAAACGGGCCATGAACAAAGCGCTTTCCGTCGATTTTGACGCGTTTCTGGATTATGAAGCCCATATTCAGGAAATTGCAGGCCAGACCGAGGATTACCGGGAAGGAGTCGCTGCCTTCCTGGAAAAACGTCCCGCGCAATTTCAGGGCAAATAGCGTAAAAGTCTTGTCTGCGCCTGAATCGTGCGCGCTTTCAGACGGGCATTGATTGGCTTGATTGTTCGCTTTAACGGATGCGTTCTTCCGTTGCGCCGTCAAACAGGAAGGCTTTGTCCATCAGCAGTTGAATGGTCACTTGTTGCCCTTCTGCAACAGAAACTTCCGAGGGCCACCGCGCAATCAGTTGACTGCCATTTAGTTGGAAGTGAACCATCTGCTCGCTGCCCAGCATCTCCAGCCGCGTTACGGTGAGCGATATGGGATGGCCCGATTCCGAACCTTGCGCTGGAACAATATGCTCCGGACGCAGACCCAGCACTACGCCGCGACCTTCCAGGGGAGTGAGATCCGTTTTTAAGTTGCTGGGTAGTGGCAACGTGGAGCCATCCGCCAGTTGCAAGGTTCTGCCCTGGAGCAACCCGGTTAAAAAGTTCATTTGCCCCACAAAGCCCGCCACAAACATATTGGCCGGATCGTGATACACCTTGAGGGGAGTATCCACTTGCTGAATTTTGCCGCCATTCAGGATGACGATGCGGTCACCCATGGTCATGGCTTCCACCTGATCATGCGTTACATAGATCGTGGTCGCATTCAGGCGTTTGTGGAGCGCGGCAATTTCAGTCCGCATTTGAACACGCAGTTTGGCATCCAGGTTGGAGAGTGGTTCATCCATGAGAAAAACCTGTGGGTTCCGGACGATGGCCCGACCCAGCGCGACCCGCTGCCGCTGCCCGCCAGAGAGTTGCTTGGGTTTTCGATTCAGGAGATGCTCGAGATCCAGAATGCGGGCAGCCTCGCGTACTTTTTGGTCGATTTCCGCTTTGGGCGTTTTGCGCATCTTGAGGCCAAACGCCATGTTGTCGTAAACGCTCATATGCGGGTATAGGGCGTAGTTCTGGAACACCATGGCAATGTCGCGATCCTTGGGGGCGACGTCATTCACCACGCGATCCCCGATTTTGATTGTGCCGCTGGTAATGCTTTCCAGGCCCGCAATCATGCGCAGCACGGTCGATTTTCCGCAGCCGCTGGGGCCTACCAGAACGATGAATTCCTTATCTTGGATATCCAGCGACAAGTTCTGGATAACGGTTGTTTTATCGTAGGATTTGGATACGTTTTCTAAGATCACATTGGCCATGGTCTTATTATTATGCGATTTTTTGCGTCGGGAGGAAATAGACTTCCGCAAGGAAAAGTCATTGTGAATTTTGGAGTGTGGTTGATGTGTTTATGGCAAGATAAAAAGCATGTACGGGCAATTGGCACATCTTTATGACTGGGCAGGCAGTCTGGACTTTGCGGAAGCAGTTTGGAAACTGGATTTTGAACTGCTTCAAAAGCATCACATCGTACCGCCTGCCAAGATCATTGATCTCGCCTGTGGGACGGGGAACCTGTCACTTTTAGCGGCAAAAGCCGGCTATGAGGTGCTGGGGATTGATATTGCACCGGCCATGCTGGCAGAGGCTCATAAAAAACTCACGCAGCAGGAAACCCCTTTGGCATTAGCATTCAAGCAGGATGACATGCGCTATTTTCTAGTGGATGAAAAGGTGGATGCCGTGCTGTGTCATTATGACAGCTTGAATCATCTTTCGAATGAATCCGAATTGCGAGGGACGTTTCTGCAGGTTTCACAGGCGCTTAAGCCGGGTGGGCTATTTCTGTTTGATTTGAATACGCTGGAAAATTACCAAAATTTCTGGAATGGCAGCGATACGGATGAAGGGCCGAACTATCGCCTGAGAAGTGTCTCCAAATTTGATGAAAATCTCGCCAAGGCGGAGGTGCATTTTCAGGTGGATGAATACACGGACGATGGTGAATTACTGTCTCATGAAGAATCCATTGCGGAACAGTACTTTAACGAAACCGCTGTTGAAAAATATCTGATGGCGGCGGATTTTTATGACATTTCCTACCAGCCGTTCAATCCTGTGGAAGGGCTGGATTTGGATTTTCCGCTCAAGACGTTTTGGCAGGCCAAACGTCGCTAATGCCTGTCATTTGTGCTGGATGCCATGATGTGATGCGCTTTTGTCCAACGTGTTGTTGTAGTTAACGTTGAACTGTGTGCATGCCCTGCTAGAACATTCAGACAACAATGCGGTATGTGCAGGGTTAAATGTTCGCCAGCAAGTAGTCCAGCGCTAAACTGTAGCCCGTTGACCCTAAGCCGCAGATGACGCCCGTGGCGACAGCACTGATATAAGAATGATGCCTGAAACCTTCTCGCTTGTGGATGTTGGAGAGATGCACCTCGATAATGGGCTGCGGGTAGGCGGCGAGGGCATCCCGCAGCGCAACGCTGGTATGGCTGTAACCACCAGGGTTGATGATCAATCCATGGGTGGTTTGCCGCGCCTGATGAATGGCGTCGATGAGATCGCCTTCATGATTGGATTGAAAAAACGCGATGGTCTTGCCGGATGCTTCAGCCTGCGCTTTCAGCCGGGTGTTAATATCATCGAGCGTTTCCGTCCCGTACAAATGAGGTTCTCGTTGCCCCAACAGATTCAGGTTGGGACCGTTCAACACCAGAATATCAGCGGGGGAAAAAAGTGGTGATGTCATGCAATTCCTTTCCTATGGTGTTGATGCACTGGCGTTTGCGGCGGCCTGTTCGCCTTGGCGGAGACGGAGCAACGCTTCAATAAAGCGATCCAGATCGCCGTCCATCACGCCATCCACATCGGATGTTTCCACTTGTGTGCGGTGATCCTTCACCATGCTGTAGGGGTGGAATACGTAGGAGCGGATCTGGCTGCCAAAGTTGACGTCCATCACTTCACCGCGCGCCGCGGCCAGCTTGGCTTCATGCTCTGCAATTTTACGGGCCAGTAGCTTGGAGCGCAGCATTTCCATGGCGATTTCCCGGTTTTGGAGCTGGCTACGTTCCTGTTGGCACCGCACCACAATGCCTGTAGGCTTGTGGACAATCCGAACGGCGGTTTCCACCTTGTTGACGTTTTGTCCGCCTGCGCCGCCGCTACGGCTGGTGTCCAGTTCAATATCTTCCGGGCGAATTTCAATATCCGACGCGCTGACATCCGTCACCACCGGGCTCACTTCCAGAGACGCAAAGCTGGTTTGCCGCTTGCCCGATGCGTTGAACGGAGAAATGCGGACCAGGCGGTGAACGCCGCGTTCAGCCTTGGCGTAACCATAGGCGTATCGGCCGGAAAGCCGGATGGACGCACTCTTAATACCGGCTTCCTCACCCTCGTTGGTGTCCAGAATATCGCATTTGTAACCTTTTTGCTCAGCCCAGCGCAAGTACATGCGCATCAGCATCTGGGCCCAGTCTTGGGCGTCCGTGCCGCCGGCACCGGCGGTAATCGTGATAATCGCATCCAGCTTGTCGTATTCGCCGCTCAGCAGGTTTCGTAATTCCCAGGAATCTACGGCTTTTTCAAGCTGCTCTAGTTCACTGGCCAGCTCCGGCAAGACGGAATCATCATTTTCCTGTTGCCCCAGTTCGGCCAGCACCTGCAAATCGCTGTGCTGATTGGCCCAGGTTTCTATCTTCTCAATACCGTCTTTCAGCTCGTTCAGCTCTTGCATAGCCTGTTGGGCGGCAGAGGGGTCATCCCAAAAGCCGGGCGTCATGCTTTTGTTTTCAAGGCTGGCTATCTGTTCGCGAACCGCGGGTGTGTCAAAGAAACCCCCTTGCCGCTTCCAGGCGGGGGGCTAATGCGTCCAGGCGGCGTTTGATGTCTGAAAAGTCCACAGTGTACTTCCTGATTTGGGGAGATGAGCCTATTGTACCCCAAGCCCTTTGATGCGTCGCTGTCATGCCCTGTTACCTCGTTCCGGCGGCAAGATCCCTCGGATACGGGAGGCGGTTGCGAAAAAACGAAACTAGAATACAGTTTGGATGGCCACAGCCTCCGGAGGAAGACTGCCGATGACATCACCGTTTAACTTGGGATTGACGAATCAAGTTCAGAACCGCTTGCCGGTTGTGTCTCAACGGCCTGTTGCTGCGACCCAAATGGTGTCTGCCAATACGACAGGGCGAAAATCATACAATCCTTTTTTGACGGCTTTGAACCCGGATAGTGAGGGTTTTCGGGAAATGTACGGGGTGAATCGTCCTTTTGCGCAGCCCATATTCCTGGGGTATCACGGTGACACGCCGGTCTATGCGGGTAGCCGTTTATGTATTCTTTATTGATTTGTAGGGGCTTTGGAGTTTAAGCCAGCTTGCTAAACACTTTTTGTGTTTTGCCATGAACATGTTGCAGTCGTCTCCCCATTAATGTTCGTTTGAGGCTGCAACTTATAGTCCTTGTAACATTGGACCTGTTAGGCTGGAATCGGCATTTAACCTCCTGAGGCGCATTCTCTGCGTCAACGCGCTGCTTGGCTTCGTCATTTACCACTTGTAGACTCCTCGCCTGCGCTGTTTTCCCTTGAAGCCACATCCTCAGAGCGCTAAATGTTGATTTGTCCTCCGGGGTTAGGTTGGGGGGATAGGGCTGCCAATTTTTTGGCAATTCGGTTTTTGATGTTTTCCCGAAGTGTATTGGGTGAAATCACCTCACAGAGCGGCCCGTATTTCATCAGGCGATTAACGAAATCGTCCGTGCGACTCACCCTGGCTTTAATCTGAAGTTCGGCAGCACCCCGGTAGATGACTTTTTCATCTGGATACAGCCGGTAATTTTTGGCCAGGCGATCAAACAAGGTGAAAATGACGGTTGTTTGCGGCGCTGGACGCTTGTTTTTAGAGGGTAATTGTCGGCAGTACTCAATGCGTTCAATGTTGAGCATCACCTGTTCCTGTGTTTGCACATCGAGCCCCAGCAGGAATAAGCGGCTGCCGTGTTCCAGCACGTCGTGAGGCTCCAGCAGGATTTCACGAGCGGCATCGGCTTGTTCTGGCAAATATTTGATCTGCAATGTAAAGGCGTCCCGGCAATATTGGCGATACATCGTGCGGGTGGCCCGTCTGGCTTCCAGTTCAGGGAATAGGACGGTGACTTTCGATGCGTTTTTGCTGTTTTCCGGTTTTTGGAACTCCAAAAACCAGGAGAACCACTCCAGAAAATCCTGGTAATCCTGATACAAACGTTCATCCGGGGATGTAGACAAACTGCGTAGCAACTGATCTGCTACCCGGGCTTCACCTTCATCCAGTGTGAGCCTGAAAGGGTGCTTCCGTAATTCGTAGTTGTAATCCGTTCGGCTACTGGATCGAGGAATATCACAACCCACTTCCCGTAAAGTGTTGATGTATTTGGTCAGTGTTTCCGTATTGTAGATGCGGCGAATGGCGGGATTTTCAAACAAGCAGCGATTCAGCTCAATCATGTTGAGGCTGCGGTATTGGACTAGCGCCAGCAGGATATAGAGAACCCGATAGGCTGAAATGTTGATGTTATGCATCTCTTGGGGTGGGCCGGCAATCGCCATGCTAGTTCTCCTTCGTTGTGTACAGGCGTTGCATTGTCTCAAGCGTGGCTCTCAACTCTTCACGCAAACTTTCCGGCTCTAACACCTCAATGGTATGCTCGCAGGCCAGTAATTGCTGCTTGAGATAAAACGTTTCCCGAATTTGAAGGTGGATATCACAGGTTTGCCGGTTTTCGTCCCAGGTTACTTGCTCTGTGTATACGCCCTGGTTTTCGCTCAAGCCAAAACCGTCAAAGTGTTTTTCCGGGGCGAGAGACAGCCGGAGTTTGACCAGTGTTTTTTGTTCTCGTTGCGCGAGCAACTTTTGACGGACGGTCTCATCGGAAAGGACACGAATGGAAAGAATTTTTTCCAGTCGCAGATTGCTAGGGGCAGTTTGCCCCAAGCGATCTCCCCGAAGGTATACGACGCCTTTTTCGTAAAACAGGGTTTCGGGTAGGAAAATCAGTTTTTCCTGACCTTTGGTCGGTGATGCGTACCCGATTTCGAGTAACGATGAGGTTTCAACCGCTTTTTCCAACAGGCGCAAATGTGTTTCGCAGGCGGCGTAGTCATAGCTCCTGCTTTTTACAAAGAGTTGTTCGATGGCCTCATCTGGTTTCAGCAGATTGCTGCGGCTGACAATTTTCTTGAGCAGTCGATCCAGTAGCAGAATGTCCTGATGGTTGAAGTGTTGTTGGGCATAGGCTTTTACTTGCGCAAGGAGCTCAAAATGCTGTTCCGTCAGGTTCAAGCCAAACGGATGGGACAGCAGCTCATAGCAGAACTGGTTTTTGGGGCTGGGTCTGCGAATGCGGCATCCCAAAGCCTTGAGCGTGTTGATATACAGCCAAATGGAATCTGTCGAGACGGATTTGCCAATGCGTGGATCCTGGTAGAATTTTTCATTTAATGCGGGAACACTGACAGGGCCTTCAATCAACCATTGGAGCAACTTGAAGATCCGGTAGGCCGTAGAGTTCATGGCCCGGCGGCTTCCTGATTCCACGTCATCTTTCTTGTTTCTGGACACAGTTGTCACGGTGAGCTCCATGGAGTAGGCATCTTCAAATCAAAGGTTATTCTATTATTGCTGAGCTTAACAAATACTTAAATAGTGAATCAGAATCTTCTTTTCTCAAACCAAGAAATGTTCGGTTTTATAATGAAAATTTGTCCAAAAACTCGGAATTGAGTCTGAGAAAGCCCTACGCTACACTAAAAAGAATTTGGCGTTGAACCGTAAAGTCATCACCGGTGCGAGTGGTTCAAACGTGAGGAAAGACAAGAAGAACCATGGTTGCAGAACGCTTAAGCCAACTTTTGTCAAAAGATAGCCAGCGGGAACTTCCGATTATTCAGGGTGTTTCCCTATTTTTTCGGCAAAGCGTTCCGCATTGGCAGCACCGGATTTGCGTTGAGAAAAAGCCATTTGTCATTGCCATTGCCGGGCCATCGGGTAGTGGCAAATCTTATCTCCGCGAAGCTTTGGTTGAGAGGCTGAATCAGTTTACAGACGTTTCCGCATTCACGCAGGACAATTATTATCGGGATTTTGAAGCGGATTTTCCGGATGTACCCCTAGAGCGCTTTTATCATGAAGTGGATTTTGATGATCCATGTCACATCCGCTTCCGGCAACTCAGGCAGGATCTGCGCCGGATTCGTTCATCCGTAATTGGCAGCGTGATACGCATTGAACAGTTTCGGTTTGGGACCCCATCCAGCAAGCCGACCATTATTCCCGGCGGCTGTCCGTTGAAAGTGAATCCGTTTATTATTACGGAAGGCATCCATGCTTTTTACGATCCGACGATTCTGCCGCTGTATGATTTGAAAATCTATGTGGATGTGGATGAAAAGACTCGCAAGCAGCGTTGGCTGGAGCGAAACCGTCGGGAAAACCGGGGAACGACGGATAACATGTGGAACACTACGGTGGCCTGCCTGGAACGGCACATTTTGCCAACCCGATCGCTTGCGGATGTCATTATCAACAATCAGGCGCCCAAGGAGGCGGTCTGTCACTTTTTGACGGAAGTGCTAGACGCATTGGTTCCTGCAAAAGGGTTGGGGCAGGAAATCGCTTAGAGGCTTGCTGTTGGGCTTTCGCCTAATACGTTTAAGCCGTTATAGCGTTCCATGCATCGCTCGATGCCTTCATCCATATAAGTTTCAATGGCGTTGAGCGCCGTCTCAATGACTAAAGGCAAGTCTTTTTGCTCTTCCGGGGTGAAACGGGACAGGACGAAGTTGGACATGGACATTTGAGGCGGTGGAGAGCCAATGCCCACACGCAGCCTGGGAATGTTCTGGTTGCCTCCCAGGTGTTCAATGATGGATTTAAGCCCTTTTTGCCCTGCTGAACTGCCGCCGGGCCGGATGCGGATGCGTCCGAAGGGAAGCGCGGCTTCATCATAGATGACCAGGAGCTGCTCCGGCTCTAGATTGTAATAGTGCATTAATTTGCTGACTGCTTCGCCGGACAGGTTCATGAACGTCAGTGGTTGGGCAAGAATGACGCTGTGCTGCCCATAGCGGCCTGTGCCCACGATGGCGTTAAAGCGGCTTTCCGTTTTTCCGGAGATCCCGAGGCGTTTTGCCAGGGCTTCCACAACGGCAAAACCAATATTATGCCGGGTTGCTTCATACTGCTTGCCCGGATTTCCCAGGCCGACAATGAGAAATTTTTCCGCCATGATGAAGACCCGTTGAACAATAACACTGGCTTCGGATGCTTGAACGTCAAATGCGCTGTGGCAGTCCTTTCCATCGTGTGGATAGCATCCGCAACACCCCCAACGATATACCCTAAAAGATGGTGAAAAACCACTCTGCGATCCGTTGGGCTACCCGAACTGCTATACTGGTGCTTGGAAGGAATGGAGCATGCCAGCCGTCGGCAAGGAACGACTTGATAAAATCGTGGTGGATCGTGGTTTGTGCCAAAGTCGGGCGCAGGCGCAGGCGTTGATCATGGACGGCAAGGTGCGGGTGAAGGGAAAAACGGTTACCAAGCCGGGGACGCTGGTGCCGGAAGATGAGCCGGATATTGAGGTGGCTGGCCTACAGAAATATGTAAGCCGCGGTGGGCTAAAGCTCGAAAAAGCGCTGGATGTCTTTAACGTGTCGGCTGAAGGCCGGGTCTGTATGGATGTGGGGGCTGCAACTGGCGGTTTTACGGATTGTCTCCTGCAGCGTGGGGCGACCAAGGTGTACGCCGTTGATGTTGGCTATGGTCAGTTGGACTGGAAGCTGCGTCAGGACAGCCGGGTGGTTGTTATGGAAAAAGTGAACGTCAAGGATTTGCAACCGGCGCAGCTTGAGGAGCGGCCTTCGCTCGGCGTGGTGGATGTTTCGTTTATTTCTCTTAAAAAAGTGCTTCCGGTTTTAACGACTTTGCTAGCACCGGAAACCGCCGAGATGATTGCTTTGTTGAAGCCGCAATTTGAGGCGTTGGATTACATTTCCAGTAGCGGCTTTAAGGGCGTTGTTCGCGGGCGGGACAAGCATGAAACCATCCTGCTGGGCGTGCTTTCGTCGCTTGAAACTTTGCTGCCGGATTGGCGTCTACAGGGTTTGGACTATTCACCCATTACAGGACCGAAAGGAAACATCGAATTCCTGGTATACTGGATCCGATCGGAATCTTCATTGAATTCCCTGACGGGGGAACCGCTCAAGCACCGGGTTCAGGAGATCCTTGAAGAAAGTTATCGGAATCTGTCGTGTTGACGCCCGGTGTTTAAAGTTTGGTTGGAAAGTGCCGATATTCTTTTTGTTATCAAGATGAAGGTTGGAGTTAGACTATGCCAAATCTGAAACATGAAGTCCAAAACCGGGAAGTGCCCAAAGCAATTGCTATTACCGCTTCCAAGGACTTCCTGTCAGAGGCGGCGCTATGGGGTTATGCTGTATCGGCGATGCTTTTAGCCTGGGGACTGCTGCAATTGCACTGGTAGTCTTTGCGCCGAAGCGTGGTTGTCAAATTAAATTGACAAGCTGAGAAGCCTGGTCAAAAATCTTCTTATGATGACCAAGCTATCGTCAGAGTCAGCGGAACAATCTTTTTTGAGAGAGCACACATCCGGCAAGAAAACCGTCCTGTACGGGAACCATGTGGCAAGAGGGGCCAAAATGGTTGATTTTGCAGGGTGGCAGATGCCCCTGCAATATGGGAAGGTGCTGGATGAGCACCATGCTGTGCGTCAGGCTGCCGGTCTGTTTGATGTTTCGCATATGGGTTTGCTTGTCGTCCGAAGTGTAGCGGAGGACGCACCGGCGCTTGAGCAGGTCCGTAATTTTCTGGACCGTTTGGTCCCTCAGAACTTGCAAAAACTATCTGCCGGAAAAGCCGTCTACACCCAGTTTTTAAATGAGCAGGGCGGCATTCTTGATGATGTCATTCTCTACGAATTGCCAAACGTAGAGCATTTGCCCGGTTTTGATTCTTTTTTGGTCATTTGTAATGCGGCCAACACAGACAGGGATATGGTCTGGATTCGCCAGCAGGCGCAGGCGATGGGTGTTGAAATCCAGGTGGAGTTACTCTCTGACCGCTACAGTCTGTTTGCGTTGCAGGGGCCCTTGTTTTCGGATGTTTTGGCGCGAACCGGCTATAACCCTGATCATTTGCCAAAGCGTTTTCGGATTGCGGAAGCCTGGATTCAGGAATGCCCGGTCCTCATTTCCCGCACCGGCTATACGGGAGAGGATGGCGTTGAAATTATTGTCGCCTCCTCGCAGGCGGAACATCTTTGGAACCTGCTGTTGGATCTGGGAAAGCCCATTGGACTTCGGCCCATTGGGCTAGGGGCGCGGGACACGTTGCGTCTGGAAGCTGCGTACCCGCTGCATGGGCAGGATATTTCCGAAAAAGACACGCCCTTGGAAGCAGGGCTAGGCTGGTCGGTCAGGCTGGATAAGCCTGGTGATTTTATCGGCAAGACGGCGCTGCTGAAACAACGGGTGGAAGGGCTAGAAAAAGAACTTGTCTGTTTTACCATCAACAAACGTACCATCGCCCGGCAACATGATGTTATCCTGAAGGATGGCGAGCCTGTGGGAGAAGTGACCAGTGGTTCTATTTCCCCGCTGTTCAATGTCCCCATTGGTATGGCGTATGTCCGTAAGGGACTGGTGGGGCCCGGCGATCAAATCCAGGTTCGCGTGCGTGGCGTGGATGTGGATGCTGAGATTGTTGAGAGACCGTTTTACCAACGAACTATTGAGGCTTAGGAGATCAGGCAATGGCTGCTGATTATGTAATTCCCGATGACGCATTGTTGGCGGAAAGCCATGAATATGTGCGCATGATGGATGATGACCGGGTCCGGATCGGCATTACGGAATATGCGGCCTCCCAGTTGGGAGATATTGTCTTTGTGGAGTTGCCGGAGATCGGTCAAAGCTTCGATCAGGGCGAATCCTTTGGCTCTATCGAGTCCGTCAAGGCGCAATCGGATTTGTACATGCCGGTTTCCGGCGAAGTGATCGCCGTCAACAGCCAGCTTGCAGAAGAGCCGGAAATGGTGAACGACGATCCCTATAATGGCGGCTGGATGCTGGAAATTCTCCTTTCCGATGCTGAAGAACTCAAAAAATTAATGTCCCCAGAGGACTATCTCAAGGCAATTGGAGAAGCTGACTAGCTTGAGCTTTGTGGCTTATTGGCATTCTCGCCCGCTCCGTATTATGATGGTGAGCGGGCGAGGGTTTTTTCGGGCTACCGAATACGCACAACGGATATGAGAGTACTTGCGTCCCTGACGGCCCTGCCCATTGGTTGGCTTCAGCTTTAGGTTGATGAGGAGAGGACTTTTTCGGACATGCAGAATTTTCTTCCCCATACGGATGCCGAACGGCAGGCCATGCTGTCCGTCATTGGCGTGGAACATATTGACGCGCTGTTTGAAGATATTCCTGCCTCATTGAGAGAAGGCATTACTTATCACAGTCTCCCGACAAAAGGGCTGAGTGAGCCGGAATTGCAAGATGCCATTTCCCGCTGGGCGGCGCGCAATCAGGGGAAAGAGATGGCCTGCTTTTTAGGCGGCGGGGCGTACAATCGTTTTATTCCATCAGCGATTCATAATCTGGCTGCGCGTTCCGAGTTTTACACGGCGTATACGCCCTATCAGCCGGAAATCGCCCAGGGAACGCTGCAAGTCACCTATGAATTCCAGACGATGATTTGTGAATTAACCGGCATGGATGTTGCCAATGCCTCGGTGTATGACGGTGCTTCGGCTGTTACGGAAGCGGCCCTGATGGCCCTGCGGCTTACCAAGAAAAAGCGGATTCTGGTTGCCCGCACGTTGCATCCGGATTACCGTCAAGTGCTCAAGACGTATCTCAAAGGCTTGAGCATGGTGGAGCTGGTCGAGTTTGAGCCGGCAGATGCACGGTGCTTTGCGGCATCGGATGAGCGAGTTGCCTGCGTGATTTTGCAAGTTCCAGATTATCTCGGTAGCGTGGAAAATCCGATCCCGATTCGGGATTTTTGTAAGGCGTCGGGCGCATTGATGGTGGTTTCTGCGGATCCGGTTTCGCTGGGGCTGCTCAAAGCGCCGGGAGATTACGGTGCAGACATTGTTACTGGAGATATTCAACCCTTGGGTAACCATCTTTCCTATGGAGGACCTTATGGGGGCTATATTGCCTGTAAGAGCCAGTATTTGCGTCAATTACCGGGTCGTTTGGTAGGCAGGACGACGGATAAGAACGGCACCGTATGCTACACATTGACTTTGCAAACCCGGGAGCAGCATATCCGCCGAGAAAAAGCGACCAGTAATATCTGTACCAATCAGGCGTTGAACGTGTTGAAAGCCACGGTGTATCTCACGCTGCTTGGGCCATCTGGTTTAAAGCGCGTTGCGGAAGCCTCCGTTCGGCAGGCTCACACGTTGGCGGAGCGCCTGTTGACCATGCCGGGGCTTCGTCGCTATCAGCCTGAAAAACCATTTTTCAACGAATTTGTAATCCAACTGCCCGGTCCGGTTCAGCCCATTTTGCGGCAAATGGAGCAACGGGGTATTCTGGCAGGCATTGATTTGGCGCGGTTTTACCCGGAAATCGAAAATGGCTTGCTGGTGACCTGTACAGAATTAACCACGTCTGAGCAAATTGATCGTTATGTCACGGCGATGAAAGTGGCGCTTCAGGCGGCACAAGGGGCAGAATTGCCGAAAGGTTCGATGGAGGCGGCTTGCTCATGACCACGTGTGTACTGGAACCCTGTATTTTTGAACTATCCCGTGCCGGTGCGCAAGGCGTCTCCTTGCCACAGGATGAGGAGGATGCTCCATCGGTTGCGCAATGGCTACCGCAAGAGATGCTTCGGGATGCATCGCCACGCTTGCCGGAGGTTTCTCAACTGGAAGCCATGAGGCATTTTTTGCGCCTGTCTCAGTTGAATCACTGTATTGATAAGGATTTTTACCCCTTGGGAAGCTGCACCATGAAGTACAATCCAAAGGTTTGTGACTTATACGGCGCGCTTGAAGGGCTGACCCGACAGCATCCCATGACGCCGAACCACTTAAGCCAAGGTTCGCTTCAGGTGATGTATACGCTTCAGCAATATTTGGCTGATATTACGGGCTTTGACGCGGTGAGTCTCCAACCAGCTGCAGGCGCTCAAGGGGAGCTGGTGGGAATGATGATGGTGAAAGCCTATTTTGAAAGTATTGGGCAAAGCCATCGCACCGAGGTCATCATTCCGGATTCTGCGCATGGAACGAATCCTGCTTCAGCAGCTATGTGCGGCTTTAAGGTGGTTGAAATCAAATCCGGTAAAAATGGCCTGATTGATCTCGATAAGCTGAAGGCGGCTTTAAGTGATAAAACGACGGCCGTCATGTTGACCAACCCGAGTACGGTTGGCTTGTTTGAAAAAGATATTCTGGAAGTTTCCCGTCTGGTGCATGAGGCTGGCGCTTTGCTCTATTACGATGGAGCGAACCTGAACGCGGTGATGGGACAGGCTAAGCCGGCGAGTATGGGCTTTGATGTGATGCATATCAATACGCATAAAACCTTCGCAACGCCTCATGGCGGCGGTGGTCCCGGCTGTGGCCCGGTGGCGGTGACTAAGCGACTGGCGCCCTTCCTGCCAGTGCCGGTGGCGGAATTTGACGGGGAAAAATATTTTCTCGATTACGAGCGCCCGCAATCCATTGGCAAGGTGAAGGCGTTTTACGGGAATTTTGAAATGATGGCCCGCGCGTTGCTCTATATTTTGGCTTACGGTGCGGAAGGGCTGGCGCAGGTGAGCCGGGATGCGGTTCTGAACGCCAACTACCTGAGAGCATGCCTCAAAGGTGATTACCAGGTGGCGTTTGACCAAATCTGCAAGCATGAATTCATTCTGACCAATGCAAAGCAAAAGGCGTTTGATTCGCATTTGAACACGATGGCCTTGGTGAAACGCCTGATGGATTACGGATACCACCCGCCGACGGTGTATTTTCCCCTGATCGTGCCTGAGGCAATGATGATTGAGCCGACGGAAACCGAATCCAAAGCGACCTTGGATCAGTTTATCGCCGCGATGAAAGCGATTGCGGAAGAATGCCGGAACAACCCCCAATTGGTGTTGGAGGCGCCGCATACCACGCCGGTTCAGCGGGTGGACGAAGTCGCAGCCGCGCGGAATCCTGATCTAAATTACTTTAAGCCCTCTCAATCTGGATAAACGGGCGATTAAGCGTTATAGCCCAGTGCGGACCAGTATTCGCTATCATCCGGCGGGCTGACTTTGACCGGCTTTTCCAGCGGCCTGACAACAAAGAGGTCTTGGATTTCCCTGCGGATGCATTTTTGAATCGAGACATCTTGTGGGGCCCCTTGTCCATTGTTGGCTGAGGCGGCACGTTGGTTATAAAACGTTTGGTAATTAACCGGATTGAAGTTGGACATAACATGACCTCAGATAATCTCTAATATTAATAAAACAATTTTTTATTTCAAATTGCCTTCGCCCCCTGTGATTGTCTAATGGATCGCTTTCGGGTACAGTGATGCTCATCTGGCATTGAACGAGGAGCGAGTGATGCAGGAAGCAGTTCGCGTAGCGATTTTAGGGTTTGGCGGTTTAGGGAAAGGCATGGCCTGCTTGATTCCGCATCGGCCCGATTTTCGGTTGGTTGGCGTGGCGGATAGCCAGGGGTATGCGTTTAACGCGAACGGATTGTCTTTGAATGACGATCAAGCAATTCAGGAGCCTGTCATCAAGGATTCCGACTCCATCATTACCTTGCTCCAGAAGCATGGTCAGGAAATTGACGCAGTGTTTATGGCGCTCCCCAATTTGCCGGTGGAGTTTTTTGCTGAAACCATGCGCCGGATTATGGAAGAAACCGACTTTGAAGGTGTTTTTGTGGACGCACTGAAACGGACGGAAGCCGTTGAGCGCCTGTTTGAACAGCACGAAGCACTCAAAGCGCGGAAGATCCTTTATGTGACTGGCTGCGGTGCAACACCTGGCTTCTTAACCACCATTGCAGCGGTTGCAGCGCATTCTTTTGCCGAAGTGCAGGATGTGAACATTCATTTCGGCGTTTGCATTGCGAATTGGGAAGCCTATAAGGCAACCGTTCGGGAAGATTTTATTCATTTGGAAGGCTTTGATGCCAAACGCGTCGCTTGCATGACCGATGAAGAAATCGCGGCTGAACTGGCCGAGCGGAACGGACTGCTTCAGTTGGTGAATATGGAACATGCAGACGATATCATTCTGGAATTGGCTGGTGTGTGCCCGCGGGATCGCGTTCGGGTAGGCGGCTTGGTCGATACCCGCAACGCCAAAAAACCGGTTAGCACAACGGTGACAGTCACTGGCCGGACGATGAGCGGTGCCGTGGGCAGCCATCAGTTTGTTGTGAGCGATGAAGCCTCCATGGTGGATAACGTTTGCGGACCGGCGCTGGGGTTCATGCTGCGGGGTGCTGAGCTTTATGAACGCGGCTTTTATGGGTTGATGACCTCCGCCGATATTATGCCGCGCTTTGCACGCAAAGTGCCTTTGGTAAGCGCTGCGCAAAAAGAAGAAGCAGTCGTCGCCAGCGTTTAATGTCGATTTTTATCACCGGAACCGGGACAGGTGTCGGAAAGACCGTGGTGACGGCGGGCTTAGCGGATGCTGTTCGTCGCCAGGGCTATTCGGTTTGTGTTTATAAGCCCATCCAAACAGGTTCGGCAGAAGGCCAGCCG
>DATNQC010000151.1:0-3493 GCA_036702885.1 Oculatellaceae cyanobacterium
GGATTGCAGGCACCCAGACGCATCCGTTTGATTCTTTCCTGCCCTTGTTTAACGCGGCGCAACAGATGAAAGCCTTTGCGCGCATGACGCCTGGCAATAGTTGGCAAAGCGATCGGCTGCGTCTGGCGGGTGCGCCTGGAACTGGCGGGCAGGAAAAGCCAGGCATTCTGGTTTTGGAGGCGGACGCCGCGTTGGCTTATCTTTTGAAAACCACGCTGCAAATGGAAGGCTTCAATGTGAACGTGGTGAGTGGGGCAGATGACGCGCGGGTGATTCTGAACCGGACGGATACAGCCCGCCCTGACATACTCATTTTGGATGCGGTCATCCATGATGAGGAGAGTGGCTTGGCATTGGCCCGTGAAGTCCATGAAACCTATCCAGAGGTCCGGATTATCTGCACGTCATCGCTGCACAATCGGCAACGCGTGCTACAGTCGGGCGCGGATCTCTATCTACCCAAGCCGTTTGAACTGTCCAGCCTCTTCTTGTGGATTCACCGGTTGCTGCATGGCGGGTAACCGGTAGACCGTTTGGATGAATTCGGCTGTTTAAGTGATGTGAGTGTGCAGGCCCGCTCCTAAAATGGAAGGGTACCGCTCTCTATCATGCCCATGAGCGAGGAACGAGGAAGAGGACAAGCGAATCATGATGCCGGCCAATACCCCTATCTGCCCTTTTCTGAGCATCCGAAACCCTAGTGTGGATGAACTGTGCCTGGGTTCGGATTGTGCGCTTTATCTTCCTTCCGCAAAAAAGTGTTCACTCGTGTTCCTGGGTTTTAAGGCCATGATGGAGGTGCAACGGATGCAAGGCGGCCCTGCTGGCGCTCCGGCACAGGCAGCTCCCCAGCAACGTCCGCCTCAGCCGCCGGCAGCGGGCCGCTAAAGCCAAGGTATTTACGTTTCATACGGTCGTTTGTGGGTTTTAAATGTAATAGAACTGTTACACTAAAGCTTTTCAGGGTTTTGTCGATACCGGAACCGGGAATAAAAGCACCGTGGTTCAAGGCTAGGCATATCAATACGTATGAATTGACAGTCTTCTTTTGCTTAAATCTCCAATTTCGTGTGATTCATCTGGGAAAGCTCCGGCATAGGCTTTCCCTTATTTTTTGAGGGCAGAGCGATTACGTTAAGGGGGGACTCCCGTCACTGAGAGCTTATCAATGTTTTAAGCGCCAAGGGTCGGTGCCCCTGAGCAATCAGATTGTATGCTTCGTTTTACTCATGCTGGAAATACAATGTGGAAGCCCTCTATGAGGATATCTGGCAATTTCCCCTTTATAAATCAAGTCTCCAATCTGCAGTTTGGCGCCCAACGGTCTCCTAATACTCCTTCCTTAGCGTCAGATATCGTATCGCTTCGACTTGGACAGCAAGATGATGATATGGCTGATCGCTATCGACTGGCTGCGGAAATTTGCAACGATTCAAAAGGGCAGGTTCGAAGACTCGAGGTGGCGAATGCATTTTTCATTGGATTGCAAAATGGCGTAGAAACCGTTCTAGAGATTCCAATGGAGTTCCGTAGACGAATGATGGGGGCTTTGATCGATCGAGAGGTTTTCCAAGTCATTGCTCGCAAAATGATTGTGCCGTTGGGGGAAATTTTTTCAGCTGATGAGCTTAGGGCATTGTTGGCCTTTACGCGTTCAGAAGAGTACTCGCGACTTGCAGACAGTATGGTTAAAAAAATACCCGGTTTAATAGCAGAAAATATGCCAGAAATGATACGGCAGGGATTGATGGGGCAAGAACAGTTAATAGGTGAGCAAGTGCAAGAGTGGTTAGTTGAGCAACAATTACCACTTTTTACACAATACTGTGATGGCGAGCGGGAGAAAGCAGAACGCATACTCCGCAAGTGGACTCAAGTAGCCCAATCAGTGCAGCAAGATCCAGATGTTCAACGACTGATTGCTGATCGGGGAAAAATGACTCAACGGGCTTTACGAATCGCTGGCGGAGTATAGAACTTTTGCTCAACAAAACAGCCCCGGGAGCCCAGGGCTGTTTTGAAACGTGAGAAATGTTTTATAGGTGTTTGTTGAGCACTTCGGTCAGCGTGGACTTTTTGTGATTGCCAACCAGTTGCTCCACCGGCTCGCCGTTTTTAAAGAGAATCAGCGTGGGAATGCCGCTAATGTGGTAGCTTTGCGCGGTTTCCAGGCAGTCGTCCGTGTTGACCTTCACCACTTTCACCTTGCCGTCGTATTCGTTGGCCAGTTCCTCGATTACAGGAGCCAGTGCTCGACAAGGACCGCACCAGGGCGCCCAGAAATCCACCAGCACCGGCAAGGAGGATTTTTTAACTTCCTGCTCAAAGGAAGCGTCCGTTACGTTTAGTACATTGCCCATTGCGGGACTCCTTCCGTGAATAAACCAAATCTCAGTGTCCTTGTCCAAGTCCAACACAAGATTTCCACGATGCCAGCCTCTCATAGAAGAGTCGCTTCTTGCCTGCATCCCTGCCTGCCTTGGAGGCGCTTGGAAAACTTTAATTTTGGACGATTTGATTTTATCATAAGCCTAACCGGTGAAATTGGCCGGACACTTCATAAAGTTTTTATTTTTGCCCATTCCGCACCAAAGGCCCCCTGATTCATGTCCACTGCCCCGCTCAAGCTCGTTGATCGCTACATCTTTAAGCAGCTGCTGGATTATTTCCTTTTGGGGCTGGTGATTTTTACGCTGGTGGCGTTCTTTTCGGACACGCTGCTCAAGTTTATCCGGGAAATCCAGAAGTACGGGCTACCCTTTGCGACCCTTTTAACGTTGGTTGGGCTGCAATTGCCTAAATCCATTGCGCTGGTGATTCCGCCGAGCTGCTTTTTTGCCGTTCTGATGGTCTTTAGCCAGTTGAATAGCCAGTTTGAAATTATCGCCATGCGGATGAACGGCATCAGCCTGTGGCGCTTGATGCGACCGGCGCTGTTGCTAGGGCTGTTATGCGCCGCCCTCACCTACACGCTGAACGATTACATGGTTCCCTGGTGCAACCAGCGCACCGCGGAGATGAAGGAAGAGGTCATCCGCAGCGGAACCCTGCCCCCTCATGGCAACAGCTTTATGTTCCGGACTTTTGACGACCAGCACAACCTGGTGCAGATGATTTACGTGGCGCACTATAAAGGGCGTCAGCTTGGGGATACCACCATTATCGATCTCTCCAAGCCCAAGGTAATGCAACTCGTGCAGGCGCAGTCCGGGATGTGGGACCCCAGAAACGGCTGGGTGCTGAATAACGCGAATGTTTATCTGGTTTCGGAGGACACCCGGCATTCTTCCGCGGGGCATGTAGGCGTTTATCGCAGTGTAGGGCTGGTGAAGAACCAGAAATCCGAAGAAAAGCGCCGTGAGGAGCTTCAGGAAAAAGCGAGCGGGATTCGTATTAAAAGCGAGCAAATGACCTTCTCTCAAATGATGGAGGCCATTCAGAAACGAGAGCAGTTGAACAAACGGGTAGCGCGCAGCCATTATCTCAGCATGTG
>DATNQC010000155.1:0-4332 GCA_036702885.1 Oculatellaceae cyanobacterium
CTATTTGGCAGAAAGCGGGAAAGAGTTGCATCTGGAAATCCTCAGGAAGCTGTCTATTTATGGGGCCGTCATGCGAGAAATTCCAGGGCGGCTGATCTGGAAGAACACGAAGGAAGCGCCTCGACGGAAGAACAATCTGAAAATCGTCAATTCCAGTAAAAAGCACCTGTTGTATGGCTTTATGGTTCGGCCGACACGGTACTTTCACGGTACTTTAAATATCTGGCGATTCTGCTGTTGCTGGTTGGCTTGTATGAAACCCTCGCCATCGCCTGGAGTATTGTGTCCTTCCTGGATTTTAATGGACAGCCGCTGAATCTGGTGCTGAAAAATGCGCTGACCCGGTCTTACCAATATTCCCCCTACAGTTACTTTATTATGCTCGGCAGCCTGATTCTGGGTTTCCAGACTTTTTCCTTCCTGATGATTCTACAAATCCTAAAGCTTCAGCAGGAAGAAACATTGCGGCATTTGCTTGCCATTTTGGAAGACCGGTCATGCATGTCGGTATCTGAAGAAACACTCTAAGAGCGGCTATGTGCGGTTTTGTTGGTGTTTTTGGTCCTTCAGCGGAACGTTTGAAGACACTGTTCCCGGAGGCACTGAGTCGTCTGGCTCACCGTGGACCAAATGCGGAAGGCGCGTATACGTCGCCTGAATCCCTTTGCCTCTTAGGGCATCGGCGACTGTCCATTGTGGACTTGTCTGATAGCGCCAACCAGCCATTGATTCGACAGGGACGCGCGTTGGTTTATAACGGAGAAATTTATAATCACCTTGCGCTTCGCCAAAGCCATTTACCTGCCGGGCAGACCTATGCCGGGCATAGCGATACGGAGAGTCTGTTTCATTTGCTTTCGCAACATTCGGCGGAGCGTCTTTTGCCCGAACTTGTTGGGATGTTTGCGGGGGCGTTTTACGATGAAGAACGCCGGCAACTGTTGCTGTTTCGGGATAGTCTGGGGATTAAGCCTTTATATCTGCTGGAATTAGCGGATAGCACGCTGATTTTTGCATCGGAACTACGGGCGATTTTAGCATTGACACCGGACTTGCCACGACGGGCAGATACCGAAAGTCTGTTTCAATACCTGATGTTTGAAAACTGGCCGCAAGGACGGAGCTTGTTTTCCGGTATACGGTTAGTTGAGCCAGGTACTTTCATCCTTGCGGAACAAGCCGTAGATGGGCGGTGCCAAACCTGTTGGCAACGGTTTATGGCGAAAACGCCTGAAGCGGCATTGTCTGATGGGTTACATCTCCCGGCTCAGGTCTTGGAAACCATTGAGCAGTCTGTCCAGGCGCATTTGATGAGTGACGTTCCGCTCGGTTCTTATCTGTCCGGCGGGATTGATAGCAGTTTGGTCACGATGTTGGCATCTCGGAGCGTATCCGGGTTGGTTGGTTTTACGGGGTATTTTCAAACCAAGGAAGATTGGTATGATGAGCGTCCCTTGTCGCGACTCGTGGCTCAAAAAGCCAACATTCCACTGGTGGAGGTGGAGATTACCCCTCAGCACTTTTCAGCTCATTTTGATCAGCTGATTTCCGTACTGGAAGAGCCACGCATGGGGATGGGATCATTCTCTCAGTTTGTTGTCGCCCAGGAAGCGGCCCGGCATCGCAAGGTGATTCTGGCCGGCCATGGCGGTGATGAACTGTTTGCGGGATATCCACTGTTTAAGGCGTTCTGGCTGTTGCAGACGTTCCCTTCCGGACAGGCGCTTGGCAGTTTGTTCCGCCTGAAAGCCAAAGAATGGCCATGGCTGGTGGATGCGCTTTTGGGACGGCTTCGAACCGGGCAATTTCGTTTTGCGCCGCAGTTATATGCTGACCTGGCGTGGCAGGTAATGGGGAAGGACATGGAACCCGATCTGTCCGCCTTCCAAAAGCCTCAAACGGATGTACCTTTGACCCTGTTGAACCAGTATTATCTGGATACCTACCTGCCGGGCCTGTTGGTAGTGGAAGACAAGGTATCAATGGCGCATAGTCTGGAAACACGGATTCCTCTATGGTCTCAATCGTTATATCAACAAATGCAAACGATTCCCATCGGAGCAAAACTGTATCAAGGCCTTTTGAAAGGCTTACTCAAGCAGGCCTGTCGAGGGCTTTTACCGGATGAATTATTGAATGCACCCAAGCGAGGCTTCCCGACCCCGCTACGGCATTGGTTCCGTGACGAGTTGAGAGAGGAAGTGGAACAGCGCTTGCTGGACGGTAATAGTACTTTGTATCACCTGATTGCTCGCGATAAAATTGCCAAGCTCCTGCGGGAGCATCGGACGATGCCCTTGCCGTTTGCATTGGATGAGCGGCGGGCGCATCGCATCTGGATGTTATTGTGTCTGGAATCATGGTCTCGGCAGTTTCAGGTGGAGTTGGCATGATGATGACTTTTGAGAATATCCAGGCTTTGCTTGCCCAGTGGTTTGCCTGCGCTGAGACGTTTCTCCATATTCCGGCACCGTTGAAAGAAGAACTAACCAGTCGCTGGCATGCGAATCCGCCAGTTTCACTATATGAATGGGGGCAGACATTTAGAGGGGATCTTCTCCAATCGCGAAATGGCTACCCTCTAGTGCCAGTTCATACGATTCCGTATACCGAGATTCATATTGAAAAGCTGCTTCGGGAAACGGGTGTTTTAGCTGATTGTGAGCGACGTGTGCAACCTCCTGCGCTTTGCCTCAGTCATGACATTGATTACTTGGCGTCCACGCTTCAGATGACCCTGAAACGTCTGATCAGCCAGCGTCGCCTGAAGCTGTACCCGCACGGCACGCATTTTCTGGACTCTTTGGAACGCTTGCTTGTGTTGGATCAACAAGCGGCAGGTGATCAAACCGGTGTTTCAACGCTGTTTATCCCGTGCCCGTCGCGTTCCAGGAATCCGCTGCGTTGGCCGACCCAGTGGCTGATTGATCCATCTTACAAAACAACGGAACCACTGTTTGAACGCCTGAAGGACCTGGTTTCCCGCTTCCATTGTGTGGTTGGCTTACATGGCGGCTTTTTTTCACTGAGTGAACGCTTGGTTGCTCAGGAGAAAAAACGTCTGGAGAGTGCGTTTGGACATCCTGTTGCGTTAGTGCGCCAGCACTGGCTGAATTTGCCTACGGCGGATTCTCTGGAACGTCTGAGTGAGGCAGGTTTTGTGATTGACAGTACGTTAGGCTGGAACGGGGCAGTTGGTTTTCGTTGCGGCATGGCTCGTCCTTTTCCGATTTTGCTGGAGCAGGGGCGTGTGCTGTGGGAAGTTCCGCTGGTGCTGATGGATGGCCCGTTATTTGATGACTTGCAGCTTTCTGAAAAAGCGGTTGTGGAGCAAAGCCAGCGCATTCTGCAAACGGTTCTGGAGCGTGGCGGCTGTGTGTCCATTAATTGGCACGAACGGGCGGCATTTTCGGATTACGCATGGGACGGCGCTTATGCCCAATTGCTGGAATGGGCTGCTCATGCTGGTTTTCGCTTTCAAAGTATGGATAAAGTCATTTCAACTGAGAAAGAGGCACAGCCATGCAACCCGTGATGAGCGGATTATCTGAACATCCGTGTGCCGCTTTTCTTGCCCAGGTGCGCATGGGAGCATGGCGGTGGCTTCATGCCCTGGATCTGGACCCGGCTTCCCGAACGTTTGGCGTGGCAGATCGCGAATATTGGGCCTGGAAAGTCAAAGATTTTCCCAATGGCACGTGGCAAGGCGGTATTGCAGGTTTTTTGGATGTAAGCCCGGAGCTGGGGTTAAGCACGACGCAATTGATCAAGATCGTCAGCGCTGTTGTGCAAGGTAGCCAACGGATTCAACGACGGGATGGCAGTTTTGAAGAAGCCTATCCGTTGGAAAGCTCCTATTGCGTTACGGCGCTAGTGCTTTTCAATCTGCTCTATGCCTGGGAGTGTTACCCTCAGTATTTTGAGCCTGAGACGCAGGCGAGTTTGACGGTGATTGTCGAAAAAGGGCTGCGTTTTCTGGAAACTACGCCGGAAACGCACGGCATTATTTCGAATCATTTGGCAACGGGCGTGATGGCGCTGACGCTGGCACGTCGCTTTTTGAAGCAACCAGATGCAGAACGGGATATATCGCAGTTTCTGGTGCTTCAGCAGGAGGAAGGCTGGTTTCCGGAATATGGTGGCGCAGATCCGGGATATCAGACGTTGCTGAACTATTATCTGCTTGCGGGGAATCGTATTTTGCAGCGGGCTGATATTGCCGAGGCTTTGACGCGCTCTTTGCGTTTTGTTTCTTATTTTGCCTTCCCGGATGGCAGTTTTGCCGGGGAAGTTGGACATCGGGGGACGAGTATTTTTTATCCAGCCGGCAGT
>DATNQC010000163.1:0-4554 GCA_036702885.1 Oculatellaceae cyanobacterium
GGGCACTTATGAAGACTCGGAAAACTTTTGTTGGATATAAATCTGGACCTCACTCTGATAAAAGATCTAGAAGGGAAAGTGGTAGAAACATTAGTCGAGAACTCCTTGAGAGCAGCATTGATGAATGTGAAGGAACTGAAACTGACGGAAGCGCTCGTCCAGAAGGCGAACGCTCGCAGCTAATGAATCTTCCGATCCCGTTGCACGTACTCAAGCTCATCGGAGACACAGCCCTCAATTACCGCGACGAATGTGGCGGCAAGTGGGATGGGGGCTGCGTCGAAGTGACTGAGCTTGTAGAGGAGATTCTCGATGCAGCAGGCATCGGGTATTTCCTGTACGCATCAAATCCTGACGGGTTCTGGGGAGGCGTCACCCACGACGAATCCCATCACTACGTCATCCTACACAGTGGCTGGATCATCGACGCGACGATTCGTCAGTACATCGAAGGTCCTCACGCCAGCAAAGAGCAAATCGCGGCAGCGTCAGGATATCCTCACCATCCAGAGGTTCCTCACGTCGCAGTGATTCCTCCCGACCACCAGTTCGTTGCTCAAATGGGCTACGAATCCCACATGAAGGGCGGAGGATTCTCCGAACACCAGCCATTCATTCGGGTATCTCACGAGGAATGGTGGCACTACCAGACCACGGTGGTGAAGCCGTGGCTGAAAGCCGCAGGCCTCGACTGAAGATGGCGAAGATGCCGAGAGCGATTCTTCTGATGCGCTTCGCTGATGACAATTAGCGTGAGTATTTTTGATTCCAAAAACTCTCAGTCAAAATATGGTTTTTGCATCAATTATGAAACTGCGCCCAAAGAAAAATGTGAAAAACAAAAAGCTGTGGGATGACATGATTTTTTCTTGGGGGTTTGAAGCGGCCCAAAAAGAAAAAAATCCGCTACCTCAAATCTTTGAAGTTCCAGAGCTTGCAGAGATTTACTCAAAAGGGTATTATGTTGGAGCAGTTCTGAACCTCCTAAAATAAGGAGATGAAAGTTGTTCATTCTCGGAATTTTGAGTTTGTTTGTTGTTGTTTGCATTTTTCTTGCAGTGGTCGCGGGTCCATTTGGGGGAAGTGGAAAATGTTAAAAGTTCAAGAATACCTGTTATCACACACACTTTTTGATCTCGAAAGAGAGCATGGAGTTTATGCAAGGTTCAGCAACTTGAATCCAAATAAGTTTACACTAAACTACGACATGTTCGAAGCGAGAGATGGCGATATTATCGCGGAAGAATGTCGTGGTTTGATCCTCGAAGGAATCGGAACCGAAAAATATTCAAGTGGACCGACGCGCATTTTGGCCTATCCATTTAGGAGATTCTATAATCATGGGCAATCAGCAGCTGCCAATATCAACTGGAAAACTGCTAAGTTTTTTGAGAAACTTGACGGAACATTATGCATCGTTTATTACGACCATACTTTGGGTATATGGTCCGTGGCTACCCGTTCCGTCCCAGATGCTGACCTACCATTTAGCAACTTAACAAATAAGACATTTCGTCAGCTGTTTGGTAAAGCTGTATCTGAAACATATTTTCCCTCGATGCAGCCAGAAGACGCATTCAAAAAGTTTTGCGAATCTTTTCTTGAGACAAAGTTTACATACATGTTTGAGCTCTGCACCCCAGAAAATGAGCCAAACTGTATTAGGCATACTAGCTATAAAGCGTTTCTTTTGGGGGTGCGAAACAATGAAACCCTCCTTGAAGAGGAGGTGTGCAACTTAGCTAGCTCTGGTTTGTTGGTCTGTCCGTCATATGACCTAACACCGAACTCTGTTTTTGACTTCGTATTGTCAAGGAGTCATCTCGAATACGAAGGATTGGTTGTTCGAGATTCAGATTTTAATCGAATCAAGATTAAAAATCCTGAATATGTGCTGGCTTCGAAAATAAAAGATGGTGCAGTCAAAAGCCCCAGGAGCTTGTTAAAAGCCATCCTTTCTGGAAAGGATGACGATATACGCCCACTGCTTCCAGAGAGCTTTAAAGAGAAGCTGGATAAGATTAAAGATAATCTTCAAGACTTCCTTCGTTCTGAGGAAGAGTGGTATAAACAGCACGCGAACCCCGAAGGGGAGGAAAATTTTCGCAAACATTTCGCAATAAATGTCAAACAGAGCGGACGACATCTGCCATTGCAGATGTTTATGTTTGAAAAATCCGAAGCAAATGCAAAAACCTGGATTGAGTCAAAAAAGAATGAGGACGGAACATATTCAGACGCCTTCTTAAACGGATTGTTAAAAACAATTAGCTATCAATGATGAAATTTACATTGACTGCTCTTTGCAAAGACATATATGAAAAAGAAAAGCTCTTTGAAGGGATTACGAAAACTGGCGCCGTCATTGAAGATCACTGGATCAAATTTTCCAGCCAGGAAGTTGTGGTCCGTGTCTCGGTCGAGCCAGACGAGGGGGTGCGGATATTCAAAGAGTTTATTGACAACCTGGGCAGATATGCTACACTCACCTCGGGTTCGCGGGGGCGATAGGCCACACGCGAGGTGTCGCGCGATACCTCTTTCGCGAGGTTTTTATGAGGGTATCGATTGAGTGGACAGGGAAAAGCTCCTGGGACGCCAAAATGTCCACATTTGGAGTTGATGAAAATTGGCTCTTCGGATTTCACAAGACTGACAAATCGATCTATGTTAGATTTTTAGGTTTGGAAATCTTGTGGAAGAGAGATTAAATTCAAAAAGGTTTGTTTTCTAGGTAAGTTTAATTTAACCATAGAGGATCAGTTATGAAGAAGACCATTCGCAATACCAAGAAGCCCGCCAGCAAGAACCAGAACCTCAACAATACAATCAAGACATACCGGGTTGAGGCGCTTGGGTATGTTGCCGGAAGCGATAGTGAGACTAAGTGGATTCTTCGAGGTATTTTCAACGATGCCAAGAAGGCAATGGCAGAGCTAAACAGTGATGAGTTTGTGCGTGTTTTCCTCTGCGGGCCTAATAGTCGAGAGCTGGTTGGTCAGAATTATTCTGATAATGATCTTGCGCTGATGAATGCTGATATGGTATAAGTAAATAAGAAGAACATGGGAGGGGCCATTTTTAACCCCCCTCCCATGTTCGAAAAAATGCCGATTCAATAATAGTTGTTGCTATATATAATAGGTTGATGCCCTTATAGCTCAACGGTAGAGCACTTCACTTGTAATGAAGGGGTTGTCTGTTCAAATCAGACTGAGGGCTCTTTTGTTATTCCGCCTTAGCTCAGAGGCAGAGCGATCGGCTGTTAACCGATTGGTCCCTGGTTCGACCCCAGGAGGCGGAGATTTATGCTACTTAATCATTTTTAATTACTCAAATTAAACCATCAAATTTGAAAGGTTATCAATGACTAATACTGACGATGTTTGGAAGCGTTTTTGTGATATCGCTGCAACAAACTTCAAAGGAAATTTATCGCGGCGTGATCGTATTGCCATGATGTTTGCGCTTGAGTGTCTGCGTCGCCAAGACGTTGACCGCGGAATGGCAGTAACAAGCGCGCTACATGTACTTTCTTATGGAGGCGCAGAATCTAAGAAATTGAAAGAGGCTGCTGTTCCTGTGTGGTATGAAACCACATTGCGTGCAAGACTTGCACTTGCTTTACGAGTTCTGCTACGAGTTGATGAGCATAGCGCCTGCGATAAGCATACATCATGCTGTTCGTCTGTTGGTGTATATTCACCCTGTCCTTATAGGCTAGAGGATGCCAGCGATCCTGACAGTTCGGGCATTCCTCGTCGCATTCACCCGATTTGGGAAGATGCTCCTACATTCGATCCAAATGTGACACCTGCGGCGTTCCCGTGCTAGAACAATAGGAGAAATGATGATGGATATGAACATTCGCACTGAGAGGCTGCAGACGATGCTGGCCGAGGGTCGCATCGTCCGCCATGCGTGGTCGAACGATGACGGTGTGTGCTTGCTCGCTGCACTCTCGCCCGAAGCAGCAACGGCAAAGTCTCCGAGCGCGTGCCCTGCCGAAGTAATGCCCTTGTGGCTAGCGTACTTGACTCCTAGTATGGACGACTTTACGAGCCTGGAGGCGTGGCCGCGAATCGTGCGGCGGTACGCTGACATTGCTGCACGATGGCACGTATTGTCGCCGGAAGCGTGGGAGCGAGCGCGCCTTGCGTCGCTGCTTGCGATCGTGCGAGAAGCACGATCGCACGTGCCGGAAAGCGAGACGCAAGCGCTCGTTGCCATCGATGCTGCGATCGCTTGGCTAGAAGCGGGCGCACCCGAGAATGAGTGTGCGCGAGTGCGCGCCGCGGCGAAGGCGGCGAGGGCGAGGTGCGCTGCGACAGCGACGGCGGTGCATTGGGCGGCATCGACTGCGGATTGGGCGGCGAGGGCGGTGCAGCGGCCGTCGTGTGCAGCTGGGGTAGATGCGGCGGCGGCGGTGGCAGTGGAGGCGGCAGAATGGGCGGAAATGGCGGCAGGTGCGGCGTCGTCCGCCGCGTCGGCATGGTCGGCCGAGCCGGAGGCGAAGATAGCAGCAAGGGAAATGGCGTGGGATCGCATCAGTGA
>DATNQC010000168.1:0-3467 GCA_036702885.1 Oculatellaceae cyanobacterium
ACTGCCCAGCAATCCTTTGCGGGGCATGCCACACGGCGAGTGACGGGGAGCAGGGGGCGTGCTTCCTGCGTCTCCCCCTTCGGGGGAAGGAATGAGGTATTCTAACCGAGGGCGAATTTACACACAAATATGGACTTGATCAAACAATGCAACGGTAACAAAGAAAAAGCTGCACGTATGTTAGGTATTAGCAGAACAACTTGTGGAGAAAAATAAATAAACTCAAGTGACAAGTCTTCTACAGCTAGAATTAAATCGACAACACCTGCAACTGCTTTTCAACTGCTCAACACGCTGTTTATCTTCCTCCAAGATCGTATCCACAAGACGCGCACTTTCCTCCTCCAAGTTGCTCGCTACCATCTCGTGCGAGAAATGGATGCAGTATTTGTTCTCACCCACCAGTGCATCGTGCAAAATGTCTCGTGGGTCCCAGGACCCCTTTTGGAATTTTTACATCCATTCCCGTATTTCGCACATGACCCCCACGTCATCACCGGCACACTGCCCAAGTTTTGAATGCGCTCTGCGATTTTCTGCACGCCCAGCTTGGCGTGCTGTTTCAACTGCTGCAACAAGTCTTTCAGTTCTGGAACCCGGGCCCGGGAAATCAGTTGTTCGTATTGATGAATGTCTTCTTTTTAAAAACCGGTTCAGCTCCTGGATGACCCACTGTCTTCTTTCGGTCCAAGGTTTGTCTTTTCCACCTTTGGTACGCGTAATCTGCTCTTTATGTTTAATATGCCCATGGACATCCATGTCCTGGAGCTCAACCAAAGATGTCTCAACTGGTTTCTATATAAACTACCGATCCACCATTGCCGGCTCCCGTGCAACGACCTCGGCCATCCGTTCCTCGTCAGCCGGCGTCGTCCGTTTCTCCCGATTTGCCGCCAAGCCATACGGGATACACAGCGGGACGCCGGTGCGGGGGTCTGTCAGGATGTCGGCCTCGATGCCGAACACTTCCCGCAACATGTCTCGTGTCACCACTTCTTGGGGAGAACCTTCGCTGACCACCGTCCCTGCTTTGATGGCCACCATGTGGTGTGCGTAGCGAGTGGCATGGTTCAAATCGTGAACCACCATGACAATAGTCCTTTTCTCAGCCTCATTTAAGTGCTGGAGCAATTGCAAGATTTCCAGCTGGTGCGCCATATCCAAATACGTGGTCGGCTCATCCAAAAACAAAATGTCGGTCTGCTGGGCCAACGCCATGGCGATCCAGGCCCGCTGACGCTGCCCGCCGGACAACTGATCCACGGGCTGATCGGCAAAGGGCTCCAAACCCGTCACCTGAATGGCCCAGCGAATGATTTCCCGATCCTCCCCGGTCAAACTGCCGAATCCTTTTTGATGGGGAAACCGTCCATACCCAACTAACTCAAACACCGTAAGTCCTTCGGGCGCTGTCGGATTTTGCGGCAATATCGCCAGTTGCTTGGCCACTTCTTTCGTCGATTGACTGTGAATGGCCTTTCCATCCAATAAAACAGCTCCGGCTTTGGGTTTCATGATCCGGGCCATGGTTTTCAAAATCGTGGACTTGCCGGAACCGTTGGCACCGACCAGGGCCGTTATTTTGCCCGTCGGAATGCGCAAATTCAAATTCTTCACAATCAACGTGTCCCCATATCCGATATACAACTGTTGCGTTTGGAGCCGATCCATACGTCTCCCCCTTCGCAACTTTTATCAACCTTTGGTGGTGGCCAGCAAGTACAAGAAATACGGCGCACCGATGACCGCCACCACGATACCGACGGGAATTTCCGCCGGTTGAAAGACAGAACGACCTAACGTATCGGCAACAATCAACAGCAATCCGCCGGTTAAAGCCGATGCGGGTATCAAATATTCGTGTTTCGGGCCTACCAACCGCCGCGCCAAGTGGGGCGCGATCAATCCGACAAAACCGATACCACCGCTGACGGCGACGCAGGAGGCAGCCAGGCCGACCGCCGCCGCCAGCAACATGAGCCGCTCCTTTTCAATGGGAGCACCGAGCCCTGTGGCCACCTGATCGCCCAAATTCAACACATTGAGAACCCCGGCTTTGTAATAGACAAAAGGAAGCAACACCAACAGCCACGGAAGCAATGCCAACACAAACTTCCAGTCTGTCCCCCAGATGCTCCCCGCCAGCCAGGTAGCAACAAATTGATAACGATCCGGATCCAGCTTGATGGTCAACACGATCATGGCCGCGCTGATCCCCGCCGCCACGCCGACACCGGTCAACACGAGTCGGGTCGGCAAAAGCCCCTCATTCCTCTTGAAGGCGAGCACGTAAATGAGGGCGGCCGTCAAGGCCGCGCCGACGAATGCGAGAAACGGCAGCATCATCACGGGCACAGCATCATTCGTCGGATAAAACGAGATGAACAAGATGACCATCAATCCCGCACCGGCGTTAATGCCCAAAATGCCGGGGTCCGCCAGGGCGTTGCGAGAAAGTCCCTGCAGAATGCAGCCCGAAACAGCCTGTCCCATTCCGATCAGGACAGAGATGACGATACGGGGCAGGCGGAATGAAAACAAAATGAGTTCTTGCTTCCCGGAACCGGCACCGAACAACGTCTTCAGCACATCCAACGGAGACAAGCGGATGTAACCGGTGTTCATGCTAATGACAAACATGACCACAATGAGCAAAGCCAATACGCTCAAGACGACGGTTGCCCGGACGGCCTTCCGGCGTCCGACGGTGGAGTTGACGGTCTCCATCACAAGTTCCTCCTCTCTTGGCGGGCCAAATAGAGGAAGAAAGGAACACCCAATAAAGCGATGATGGTTCCCACCGGCGTTTCATAGGGCGGGTTCAGGATGCGTCCTCCCATGTCGGCCAAAACCATCAACAAACTTCCCAACACCGCCGAACTGGGAATGATCCATCGGTAATCCACACCGACCAAAAAACGGGCGATATGGGGAACCATCAGGCCGATGAAACTGATGGGCCCGGCCACGGAAACCGCTGCGCCGGCGAGTGCCAGAACGTTCAAGATGGCCAACGTCTTGACCCGTCCCGTCCGCTCTCCCAAGCCGGTGGCCACTTCATCACCAAGGCTGAGGAGGGTTATGGAACGGGAAATCAGCAGGGAACCCGTCAGCGCCCCCGCCACCAGCGGCGCCATCCACTTTAGCTGCGACCATGTCACACCCGCCACGCCGCCGGCATACCAGAACGCCATGTCCTGTCCGACCCGGTAATAAATAGCAATGCCCTCGCTCAAGGCCACCAACAGCGCGCTCACCGCCGCTCCCGCCAGTGTCAACCGGATCGGCGTCAAACGTTGTCTCGACAAGGAGCCAATCCCATACACCAAACCGGCTCCCACCGCCGCTCCGACAAAGGAATACAAGATGATATACGGGTACGGAAGACCGGGAAAAAAAGCAAAGCAAAGGGCCAGGGCGAATGCGGCTCCGGCATTCAACCCGAGCAAACCGGAATCGGCCAACGG
>DATNQC010000333.1:0-4100 GCA_036702885.1 Oculatellaceae cyanobacterium
GAATAAAGCCCCGCCCCTTAAAGCGCGCGCCATCTCCCTTTCCGCGGTTGCCCAAATCACTTCGGAAATCATACAAATCAAACGGTGCACTGCCCGGCGAAGTATTGTACTTTGACTGATACTCGCTGATTGGCGCAAAACTACTCGTTTCCGCCCGAATCGTCGCCAAGGCCATCAGGATCATAACGGGATCATTCAGGTTAAATTGCGCCAAAGCCTGCAAGACATATGGAAAATACCGATCAATATTTTGAAGAGGGGCGTCAGGAAACATCCGCTTGAGGGTTGCTGCGGTAATCGGCCCAGTGCTTGGCAGAGGTTGAAAGCCCGGCTGAGGCGGCTTAGATGTCCCCACTTCAAGCCCCAGACAACGAAGCGTCAAGGCATCAATCCCCCCCGTCACCTGAAGCCGGTTCGCTTTCTGAAAAGCCGCCACGGCTTCTTCGGTCAATCGCCCATAATCACCATCAATCACTCCCCGATAAAATCCCATGATTTGCAAGCGTTGCTGGATTGTCCGGACTGCCTCCCCTTGATCCCCCCTGCTAATCAAAGGCTGCGTCATTACATCGGCGTTGCCAGGTAGCGGCACCGTCGGATTCGGCATGTCTCTCTCCTCATGAAACCATCCAATGGTTCTATCATATCAATTTGAACCAAAAACGACAGCGTTTGTTTCGGTTTATTGCCTAAAGGAAAAATACAAGCTCAAAGCCCGGAAAGCGCTTTTTTGATTGCCTCTGTTGGCACTACATAATAGGTGTCATTGCGATAGATCGCATATTGACGTGTTAGTCGATAAAGCAAATAACGGCTTTTTTGTGCGCCCTGGTTCAGTTTTTGGAAGAAGGCAGGTTCAAAGGCATGGTAATAGTTTTTTTCTAATTCCTTCAGACGTTCGGTTTCATAATCATTGGTATCAACCACCAAATAATGAATCGGGTACCGGTAAAGCAGTTTTCGGAGCGCAGCCGGCTCCGTTGAGTAGTAGGCTTGTAGCCAGTCTTTCAAGCGGGTTTTCAGGGTTTTGAAATACCGAGAATGAAAAGGAATGTACCCTTCATGACTAACAAAAACACTGCGCCTGGAAAACGCAGGAATATGACTGGACACGCCTGGGTTAGCGGCAATCATGGCGTTCTCCGGCAATCGGGATAAAAAGCCCATCAGCGCGCGGCTATCTGGAGACGGGTTAACCAGATCCGTTTGCCATAGAGGCCCGACAATCAATAGCGGTAGAAGCCATAAAGCCACAATCCGTTGAGAGTGAGTTTTCCATAAACGAGACAAATTATAAAGAAACCCCGCCAGCACAAAGACGATGAGCACGGGCAATGTAAATTGCAAATAGCGTTCCGGCACATACAGAGAAAACAGTAAGCACCAGGCTAACAAGTAGAGGAGAACAGACACGCCCATCAAGCCTAAAACAGTACCGGGAACCGGCAACGCTCCCATTTTCCGCTGAAGTGTTTTTCGATAGCCAAGCCAGATAATAATTAACCCTAGCATCGGTAATGTAATGTACAGGTGGGGAATGAGCTGGAGCGGCAACTGAAGAGCCGACCAGGGCAGCACTGCGGAAAGATCCGGAAACGGGAACAACGGCACGCGCCCACCGGGGAAAAACTCCTGAATTTTGAGTGCACCTTCCAGATTGACAAGAGCGCCAAACCGCTGCGATGAAAACGCATTACTGCTGAATGGACCGACATAGCGCAAGGCCCCTAGCAACAAGGCGACGACAACCCCTATCCAGATCCTGGCTCCCAACGGTTGAGCGTCCCCACGTTTCCCCCGCATGGCATCCCAAACCAGCATCCCCACGCACAACAAGGCAACCGGCGGATAAATCAACACCCCCAAGCACAATGCCAAACTCAATCCCAACACATTCCGCGTTTCATACTGCCATAAAAAAAGGAATAAAATCGGGTAGGAAAAGGCTCTCGGCAGTCCACCGGCAAAATTGCGCACCGTCCAGGCAGAGAGGTTAAACAGCCAGCAAACCCCTAAGGCATACCAGGCATTCGCGCGAATTTCCGCAAATTTAAACAGAAACCACGTAGACAACACAATCAATGCAAAAGGCAGGAACTGACTAAAGCGGATGGGATCAATCCACTGTGCAGCGAACGTATACAGAGATCGCACCACGGGGGAAATCAGGCTAGGTTGGGTGAAGTAACTTGCAATTAGGTCGTCGGGATACAAATCCGGGTCCACAATGCGCGCCATCCAGTATGCCTGATTTCTGACGTCATCGTTAATGGCAAACGCGTCCCAGAATACGCGGCGCTGCACAAACACCGCAATCAGCAACCCCAGGCTCAATGCAAGCCATAGCAAGCCCCTGGGAGAGGTAACCCACTGAGGTAGAACGCGCTTCATGGGGAAATCCTAATGTAATTAACCTGCGCCACCGCCACATGACGGTTATTCAAATCGTACAAGTCCACCTGAACCGGGCAAAGCGTCCGGCCCGCTTTAATCGTTCTAGCCACTGCACGCACATCCGTCAGACAGGGCGCCAGAAAACGAATATTAAAATCGGTGGTCGCCAGTTGATCTTCCGTTCCAATCAGAGTCATCAGGGCGAAGCAGGCAATCGTATCGGCCACGGTCCCCAACATGCCTCCATGAAAAGAGCCAAAAATCCCATCAAACGACTTATCATGCGGCACACATGCAATACACTCTCCAGGAGATAAATCTTCGATTTTGATACCAATACGATCAAAAATCGGAATCTGCCGGGCACGTTCAAGAATGCGGTCGTATAACTCTTTTTCCAGCGGCATGTTGAAGGCTCTTTCCTAATGAGGTACGAACTCCCCTACAATACCGGAAACCCCTCCTCCAGGAAAGCGCTGCTTTATGCGACATTGAAAGCTGGCGCCATCCACATACCACCTATTGAATATAAAAGTAAAAAATACTGCTCCATGTTGACAGATATGAACACAATTTAGCTCGTCGTTGATTCAAATATTTGTGTTCACAGGAATACAGAAATCCATTAAATATCTCTATCCTAGAGAAACCGGAGCAGAATAAAGAGGACATTCTAAATCGAATGTAGTTTTCATTTTTTACTGCATTTTTACAAAAGGGAAACCCAAAACTAAAATTAAAAAGCGCCAACAGGAACAGATAAATCCTGACATCCAACCCAGCCGCAATATCGGCATTCCAACTCAGTTACCCGCTCCGAGGAGGTCACTTTCATCGTACTCGCGTTAATGCTGCGGATTTCAATTTCTTTTGCAAAAATCTCGGTGCTCCCGCAATAACGACAAAGTGTAATGATTGACATGCCCTATGAGCCTCAGTCTTAAACAAAACTCACTACTCAACAATAAAAATTTTCACTGAAAAAGAAACGATTGGACATTCCCCGGTTAGGTAGTCAACCTAGCCAATCTACTGGGGTTATATAGCGAACAAATTACACTGTCAAACAATACCCCTTTGGTAAACCGCCTCTCCATAACACATTACAAATATTCAAATTTTCAATGAGAGATAAAACTACAAACATAGTTTTTAAAACTAGCTCTATTTTGTTAAGTCGATGTCAAAAAAAGGGCACACCGCCATCACCCGAAAGAGGGAGCGAAAAAGGAAAAATCAGCCCTTTGGAGAACTTGATTTTTTGGGGCTTCTTCAAAAAAATTAGTAGCCAAAAAAAACTTTTACATTATGATAATGGGCGTATAGATCCCAAGCAGGACCCAATGATCAAATGCATATACTCTCACTATCATCGCGTCAGATGCGCGGTGCTTTAGCAGCAATTGCACTACTCGGATCCGCTGGGCAAGCCCTCGCCCAAAGTCTGCCAGACACGGTGAACCAAGCGCTCCCTGGCTTGATTTACCAACAGAATATCCGCCCTGAAGCAACGCACACGACGCCACAGAACCCTAACCTCAAGGCAGCGCCGGAACCTGAAATCGATCAATCCGGAAAGAAGGACGAAACCCTTGATCCTTCCCTGACTCAAAAGTTTTTTGTCCGGACCATTGAAATCAAAGGTGCAAAGCACCTGCCGGATTCACAAGTCAATTCGCTGATCAGTCAGTACGAAAACCGCGATG
>DATNQC010000192.1:0-2988 GCA_036702885.1 Oculatellaceae cyanobacterium
GGGCAATGGCGGGTTCATATTTCTTTTGCTGGATTTCGGTGCGGGCAAGATTCAGCAAACCAAACCGGAAACGCGGGTTATTTTGCAGGGTCAGCGCATAGGCTTCTTCTGCCTTGGCGTATTGCCCCACCTGCTCATACACGCTTCCCAGCGAATACAGAATCATGGTGTCTTGCGGGTTCAGGCTGAGGGCCTTTTGGTAATAAAGGATAGCCTCATTGGGCTTGCCTTGCTGGTTCAGGATGGATGCCAGTTTGACATAGTTCAGGTAATCGGTGGGGTCCAGCGCAATGGCCCGACGGAGCGCTGCTTCTGCTTGTGGTAGATCCCCACGGAGTTCTGCCTGCTGAGCTTGACGGTAGGCGTCATATGCCGGGGGCGTCAGACTCCAGCCCGGAGTGTTGCTTGCAGCAAGCCATGCTGCAAGCGCAACTGTTGCCAGGGAACGCGTATTTTTCGTCATGTCCAACCTCTTTCCACCGGATTGCCTTCAACCGTGGCCTTATTATATCAATCCGGTTTCTATGCGCCAACCAAGCGCGAATTCCCTTTTGTATGGTCATGCTATCTGCTTTGCTTCTTTTGTGTGGGGCGAATCTGATGGGTGCGTCTTTACTTTGGTGCTTTTTTCCGTGGGGGATCTCTTTTCTAAATAAATGTAACGCCCTTTAAAGTCCAACGCGCGGGTGCCGATAGCCATTGCAGCGCAGTGGTCCTAAAGGGGAACGGAATGCGGGTTGAGGCATTTGATTTGCAACTGGGCGGCAATTTGCCAATGGGAGGCGCTTCGCTGAGCTACACACTCGGCAATAACGGGGAAGTGATCATCATGACCGGGACGGGCCGCTCCTATGTTGTGAATTCCGTGGAGGAGGCGCAGCGGTTGTTTGGGCAGGTTTCCGTCCATCCGCTGGTCGGTATGGGAGGCGTGCTGGACCTGACTGCCGTGATTCGCCTGCTGAATGTGGGGAGAAACAAAATTAAAATCCTGCGGCTGCTGCGGCGAGGGGATCTCATCACGATTCTGCACCTGTTGCCCAAGGAGCTGTTGGTGAACGCCTTGCGCTTGTTCAACAAGGTCAAGCTGCTGCGGTTGATCATGGCTCTTCCCAAGCCACTGTTAATCCGCATGTTGCTTCGGGTGATGAAACTCTCCAACCTGATTAAGAAGATGCCAACCAACGAGCTGATGCGTATTTTGCGCTCCAAACGGCTCAACAACCGGGAAATGACCAAGGGGCTGCTGAAAATGGAGCCGCAGTTTATGTTCCTGCTGCTGCAGCGGGTGCATGGGGACTACAACTACAGCAATCTCAAGCCATATGATCTGGCGAAAATTTTTATGCAAACGCCTAAAGAGCGCCTGATGGAAGGCCTCAAGACATTGCCGTTCAAGGCTCTGATTCCCTTGGTGACGGGCTTTGTCAAGCAGGATCCACAATTACTGCTGAATATGAGCGATCAATTCATCTATAAGCTGTTTGAACGGATGAGTAAGCCCATGTTGCTCAATAGCTGCATGGTGCTGCCCGAAGAGATTCTAATCAAGATGCTCAGCCAGTTACCAGGGCCATTGCTGGTGATGGCCGCAGCGCAAATTGATGACAAGACCTTTGAGCAATACCTCCTGTCACAACAGCCCCAATTGCTCAAGCTGTTGGCGGGAGCCGCCTAGGTAACCGCGTCAGCCTGCATGATGCTCTTTAGGCTTGCGAGGTGAGGAGACGCTGGCAAGCGGCGGTTTCAAGCAGGTTATAACCGGGTTTGTCTGCAAATTGTGGGCCAAACTCGTTGAGGATGGATAGTCGAACGAGATCGGGCAATTCCAGCTGGGAGAGCGTCTCGTAACAAGTTTCGGGTGTCATGGCATAGATCTCGGATAGGAGTTTTTGTTGTTGTTCAGAGGGCGTGGGCAGAAGCTGGGTATCAGCATGCAGCCAGAGGAACAGGCCTTTGAAACTTTCAGGCGAGGTCAATTCCAGATGCTGTAATAGTTTGGGGTTTAATTGCATAGAAAAATCCGGTTGGTTGAGAGGATGCTTCGGTTGCCCACGATTGTCCGCGCGCCGTAAAACGTGCGTATCACTCAGACGGTCGTAAGGACTATACTAATAAAATAAGCCCAGGAACCGGATTGATCATAGACGGAATTGCATGGTGCAAATTTTACAAAAATTCAAGGGCGCTCGGTGTTGGTTGAGTCGGCTGACGGTTTGCTGCAGTGCATTGCTGCTATCGTTGTTCAGCTTGGCTGGCTGCAAGGATGATGCGGACGGCAAGGCTCATATTCAGCTTTCCACCTGGGGAAGCGCTCAAGAAGTAGCGGTGCTGAAAAGGCTGCTTGTGGACTTTGAGAAACAATATCCAGATATCCGGGTTGAACTGATGCATATCCCGGATAACTATTACCAAAAGCTGCATATTCTGGTTGCCGGAGATATGGCCCCGGATGTGATGCTGACAAACAGCATTAATTTCCCGGTTTATGCCTCACAGAATGTTTTTATGGATTTGGAACCGCTGCTTGCCCAGTCTCAAACCATTCGACTAGGAGACTTTTATGAGCCATCGCTGCAAGCCTTCAAGTGGCAAAGCGGGAAGCAGACGATTCTGGGGGCCTTGCCGCGAGATATTTCCGATGTGGTGGTGTTTTACAACAGAGATTTGTTTAAAAAAGCAGGACTTCCGGAACCACGTCGCGGATGGGATTGGCAGACTTTCCTGGAGACAGCCAGGGCATTGACCACGGATCAGGATGGAGACGGCCGGCCGGAGGTGTTTGGGGTTTCTTTTTACGCCCAGCCGCCGTTATTTTGGTTGCCGTTTGTGTGGAGCGCCGGTGGCGCTCTGTTTGATGCACGTTTAACCCGGGTGGTGCTGGATGAGCCGCGTGCTCTGGAAGGATTGCGCTTTTATGCCGACTTGCGGAATCGCTGGCATGTGGCCCCTCGTAAGGTGGAAAGTGGTGGGGCGACCATGAGTCAACTC
>DATNQC010000198.1:0-2046 GCA_036702885.1 Oculatellaceae cyanobacterium
CCCATAGGTCGGCTTTAAGCCCACCAAGCCGCAAAGCGCCGCCGGCTGGCGGACGCTGCCGCCGGTATCTGAACCCAGAGAAATCAGAGTCTCTTCTGCGGCCACGGCTGCGGCGGAACCACCGGAGCTGCCTCCCGGCACGCGCTCCGTATCCCACGGATTGCGGGTCATTTGGGTTGCGCTGTTTTCAGTGGAGCTTCCCATGGCAAATTCGTCCAGATTGGTTTTGCCAACGATGGGAAGCAGGTGTTCCTTGACTTTTTTCGTGACGGTTGCGTCATAGGGAGAGATGTATCCCTCCAGAATCTTGCTGCTGCAAGTGGTTGGATACCCTTGCACGTTGATATTGTCCTTCAGGGCCAATGGCACGCCTGCCAATAGGGGTAATGCTTCGCCCTTTTCAACCCGGGCATCAACCTCTGCAGCCTGAGCTTCCGCCAGTTCCCGCGTCAGGCTGTTGAATGCCCCGATTTTGGGCTCCAAAGAATCAATGCGGCGATAGGTTTCTTTTAGGATGTCCACAGCCTTTTTTTGCCCGGTCTGGATGGACTCATGCAACGCAAGCGCGCTTAGGGGTTCGTTCATGACTCTGCCTTACAATTGACGCAAATTCTTTGAGTGTCCTGATTGTACTGCAACTATGTCCGCAATTCCAACGTAAACGTCTTATGGCGGGTGGTTGTCCCGTTCAAAATCGCCTTTTCAGGTTGTTATTGGGTATTGGTGTGTCATGTTTTCCTTCCAAACCCCATCCGAAAGACAGTAATTAGATATCATCTTTGAGGCGAAATTTTAACAATCAGAAATATTCACGCAATCCCTTTTTATAAATCGTTTTTATTTTTATAAGAATATTTATCCGGCACAAGCAGGGGTATTCATACATGACGAGTCTGCAGATGTACATTCAATTGGGCAAAGGATTTTTCCAACGGAACAATCCGATTGAAGCCATTGCAATGAGCACCATCCAGACGATTTATAACGTGGTTACCTTTGGCAGCCGGAGAAAGATTCTGCAGTACAGGCGTATGCTGGAGCTCCAGAAGCTGCAACGCCTGGAAAATACGTTGAACCAGTTCAATGCTTACGAACATGTTGGCAGCCGGATGAACCGGAGATACTAACCCGACGATAGGAACCCATCATGGGATTTGCGGCAAACCAAGCGCGATTATTGTCCCTGATCTCTCGAAGGAGTGATCTGGAGCTTGAAGCGCAATTTATCAGCCAGCACCGCATGTACCTGGCCAACATGACGTCCGGGTTCTTCAACATTCAGGCGCAGCTAGAGCCGAATTCCCAGGCTGCTAAAATTCTGGAAGCGCGTATCAAGCAGCTGCAACAGGCGGATAAGATTCTGGAGATGCACCTCAACCGCATCAACACGCAGCGTGATGCAATCATTAAAGAGATTGAGAGCACGCAGCAGGTCATCAAGAAAAATATCGACAGCTCATTTGGTCTGTTGGGTAAATAAGCGTTCTTGCTGGCGTTGTGATGGCGTCGTTCCCGTGAGTTCGGGGTTGCGAGTTGTATTCTGTAAAGAGGCTTGTCGGGAAATCGGGGTCTGTGGTTTGCTCTTGGTGTTGACTGTTTGCAATGGAAGCGACCGTGCCCGCCGCCAAGTATACATTGAAAAACCCGGATGCCCGCAATCGGTTCAAGATGCGGCTACAGGAATTTCCCGGTAGCCAGTGGACGGAAAGGTCCGAACAGTACTGTGATTATCGTTTGGATGGTAAGACGGCCAATGGCTGGTTGCGGGTTAAGCAATTCAGTAACGGTACGCTTTACCTGGAAGCAAGCGATGAGAGCCTGCTTGCGGCTTTGTCTGCGCTGGTGGATGCGAATACCGCTCCCCAACCAGCGTTTTCGGGTGTCAAAACGAAAGCAGCAGCCTCGAAAGCAAAAACAAGCGGCCGGATTGATATTCAGGGGCCGTATATCGGGACTGATGAATCTGGGAAGGGCGATTATTTTGGACCATTGGTCATTGCAGGCGCCTATGTGAATGAGGAAACCAGCGCAGCCTTGGTTCAACTG
>DATNQC010000199.1:0-3728 GCA_036702885.1 Oculatellaceae cyanobacterium
TTCCAGAATGGCTTCCACGGAAACATATTTACTGACGGCCACCAGTGTGACCGGGCGATCCCCTGCAACGTTGCGAATTTCTTCCTGAATCTGTTCGTATCGTTCCCGAATGCCCATTGGCTTCCCCGTGACAACAGACGATAAATCAGCATGAGTAGGGCTTATCTATCAGCCTATCCGAAAGAAGACGCTTTCTCAAAGCATTCTGCCCCGAAGTTATGGTGAGTGTGTAAACAATTGTAAATTTGCCAGTGACGCATTCAAGTTCTTCCCCAAATGTTCGAAATCCCAAAAAGCGAACAAGTACCGGAAATCCGGTTGACAACTTTATGGAACAGCCATGAGCAACGGATTGAGCATCACTGATAGGCATGAACCTTGGAGGGGACTTCCGTGAGTGTTAATAATAATCCCAATAACCCAATAAAGTATACGACCACGACAAAGACCACGACGAATAACGCGGCGCATAACACGCAGACCGAGCAGATTCGGGTCACGCGTGAGCTGGATGGTTTGAACAGCACCGGCATCATTGGGGAATTGCTGACCAATGGCACGGCAAACCTGGCCGATGCCAACAAGTACTTCGCCATGAGTAAATTTGCCGTGTCCGGTCTGTTGGCGGAAGATAACCAGGCGGTTTCAACGGCGGCGAATATTTCCAAAAAGGAAGGCGACCCCAGCTGCAACGTGCTTTGCGCTGATGATATGTATCTTGCGGGCGACCCCGGTGTTGGTGGCAAGGGAAATAACTACGCCTTTCAGGAAATCAACATTAAACCCGGCTACTACACCATGTATGAGGACGGGAAAGAAGGCGGTCCCAAGATTACCATCAATGGACATGCCGACAAGATCAACCCGGAAGGTAAGACGGCGCTGACGGAATACGGGTTTATCATCCAGGATAAGGATGGCACCAAGACTAAAGCCACATTGTCGGGTGGGGTTCTCACGATTATTGGTGCGGATGGAAGCACCAGAAAGCTACTGCCCGGCGAAGAGTACACCGTGGGGAATGGCACGCCGCCGACCGCGAAGTTCTATTATGCGGATGTTCCCGGTGCCGGTAAAGACGGTGCGACTGAAAAACGCCTGATAGTGGAATATTATGAAAAGCCTTCTCCGGAAACTATTGAGCACCTGGTTGCTCAGGGTGTTTCCAGGGCGGAAGCTGAAAAGCTGATTAGCAAAAAGGCCTTCAGCTATGGTTTCAGAACACCCGATGGCGTCGATACATACGCCATGTCCGAAGGGGTTGGCGCTGGTGCTGCGCTGAAGACCCTGCCCAATGGAGTCAAAACCTACTACGATTCGCACTACTCCACGGGAAGTTGTACGCTACTGGATATTACTAAGTGCGAGCCGCCACCACCGCCGCCGCCACCACCGCCACCGGTAGCCGCTAATGAGCATGCCCGTATCTGGGGTGATCCGCACATTGAGGAAGCGGATAGTGGTAAGTATGACTTTAACGAAGTGGGCCTGTTCAACGTCCTGAAAGATAAAGGGATTGCGCTCAACGCAAAAACCGTTCAAGGTCCTGGCAAAACGACGATCATTAGTGAAGCCGGCCTGACGATTGGTGGAAGAACCGTCCTAGTCGGAACGGATGGAAAAGTCACCATTGGTTATGCGGATTCCAGTATTACGTCACCACCCGTCACCCTAAAGGATGGCCAAACGGTGATGCTGGACAACGGCTATTCCATCACCCGCAAGGGCGCTATCGTCACCGTGGATTCAACTGGCGGAGAATACAAAATCCAGTTTGACACAGATGAATCCTACAAAGGCTTCAAGTACATCGACATTGATGTCTGGAGCAAAGCCGGTGGTGTGCTTTCCGACGGTGTTGCACCCACGGGGCTGTTAGGTGAAACCTTTGACGAGGATAGCATCAAGCAGACCAAAACCAAAAATAGCGTCAACTCCTACAAAGTGGATTCACTGGTGGAGAAAATCACGAACAGTACGCCGCCTGCGACGGAACCCGAGCCAGTGGATCAGACGCCGGAGCCTGCGCCCACACCAGAACCAGAGCCGACGCCGACAACACCTACTACACCATCGCCGGCTTCTCCTCCGGCCTGGACGGGCGATATGTCAACCTACCTGCCGCAACTGATTAGTTGGTTGATGCAACTGTTGGGCATCAGGCAATAGGGGGTAAAGCGCCCTGAGATATCGATAGGCCTCCATGGCGGGGCCTATCGACTTTTATAGGTAGAGAAAAGACAACACGGAATGCAGGTTCCTTAGGGCTGACAAGCGAAGTTGTGCCTGGCCTATGCATGCTTCCAAAGAAGGGGGAATTGGGCTATAGTGCCTAGCAGTCGTTGATGGAGGATTTCGTGGATGCCACAGCTTGAACCGATTTATGAGCGGCTGAAGGCAGATCTGGAAGCGCCACGTATCCTGACGGGCCAGGTCACACATGCCATCACCTCCCAGTATTCACTTACAACGGCGGAATTGGCTTCTTTCCTTGTGGACAAGCTCCCTACGCTGGAAGAGTACGAGGTTGATTTGTTGTTTTCGCCGCAATACACGCCTACGTCTGATAATCGCTTGGTTTATATCCCGCTCCTGGGCGCCGAGGCGCTTTGCGCGGAGGATGTTCAAACCCTCAAGCGTCGCCTAGTTGACGCCGGCTTGCGCACCACCATAACGACTCTGGATGGGCAGTGTGAAGCGACCATCCCGGTGCATGAAGTGTTTATCGAACGTTATGTGAATCTGCTCAAGCTGGATCAACCCCTACCGGAAGCGTTGCATGAAGCGTTGCAACAATATGTGCCGGAAGCCTCCCAGTCCGAAGTGAATCTGCTGGCGCGGGGGGATATGTGGCGGAGCGAAAAACGGCAAGACATCCTGATAGGCTTTCTCAAGGCATTTCATGCAGGGGCGCGTTTTTCAGTTGTCAAGGTGGCTTTCCTGACCGATTTCATACGCACTTACCGCCCGGCCTCCCTGCTGGATATGGAGCGCCAATTGGATACGCTGATTCAATCCTGCAAGACAGACATGGAGCAGGTATCCGGTCGAGGATTCCAGGATGAGTACCTGCGGTCCCTACATGGTCGCAATGCCAAGAATGACGACGAAGAACGCGACGTGTGGGCGCATTACAAGCAGATGATGGATATGGCGGAAGAATTGAAAGCCGATTATCAAAAAATCGCTGCCGTGGCTCCAGAACTTTTGGAAAAGGCCCGCGGGCGGAAATCCACCGTTTAGGACTTCAAGTTGAGTCTCTGAAAATCCGAATCAGCACCAAGGGGGCTGTGCTGTTCGGAATGGAGAATTTATGGTTTGATTTTCTTATGAAGCTGGTCACGTTTGAAGTTCAAACTGTTTTAGGTCGCTTTCAGCGAATTGGATTGATTCAGCCGGAGCGGTCGCTCATTCTCGATCTGAATGCGACAGCGGCCTGGATGTTCAATGACGAGGGGCGTCCCCAGGCGCAAAGCTGGGCGGATTTTCTGTTTCCGTGTGAAATGCGTCAGTTTCTGGCAATGGGCGAGCCTGCGATGGAAGCGGCCCGCCAGGTGGAAAGCCGGATGGCCGGTTTTTCCTGTGATGAGGCATTGGCGCTGCGCGGCTTTGGGGATGCACATTTGGCATTTTCCACTGATGCAGTCAAACTCAAAACGCCCGTGCCCAACCCGCCCATGTTGCGGGATTTCATTACGTTTGAAACCCATATTGGCAATGCTTGCAAG
>DATNQC010000202.1:0-5833 GCA_036702885.1 Oculatellaceae cyanobacterium
GGCCTGTCATCTGCCTGCATTCGGCATGGATAGAAATAAGCGGATTGCCACTCTTATTAGTCATTCAGAGGTGTATCTTGAAATGCGTGGCTCGGAATATCGGCGGCAGGCGCGGGTACCACCAGCATTGGCGCCACCAACCGAAAAATCGCCTCTTGGCGCAAATCCGAAGCCAGGCTTTGAAGCTGGCCAATTTTGAACCGGCTCTAACCTATTTTCTGGAGATTGCTATGATTCGCAGGCTGCTACTGTCGTTACTGATCACTTTTTTCAGCTTTACCGCCCTCTCCTCTGCCGCGCTGGCCGCCGAGGATGTCTCCGAGGCCCGCCGGATCATTGAAGACAGCTCGGAACAGGTCAAGCAGACCTTGAAGCAACCCGCCTATCAAAACGACTTTGACAAGTCGGTGCGCTTCGTCGACGGAATCGTGAGCCGATTTGCCAACATGGACAAAGTATCGTTACTGGTATTGGGCAAAAACGTGCGCAAAGCCACCCCCGAACAAAGGCAGCGTTTCATAAGGGAATTTCAAACCCTGCTGGTGCGAACCTATACCAGGGCATTCCTGGAATATAAGGATTGGAGCATCGCCTACACCCCGTATAACGATGACAAAGACGATGGCAGGACCATTGTAAAAACACAGGTTCATCAACCGGGACAGCAGCCCGTCGATGTCAACTATCGCATGCTGCTGAATAAACAAGGCGAGTGGAAAGTCTATGACATCATCATTGCAGGCGTCAGCCTGGTGACTAACTATCGCGCGTCCTTCAACCAGGAGATCGCGGAAACCGGCTCGATCGACAGCGTCATTCAAAGGCTGATCGACAAAAACAGCAAACCCGTGCCCAAGGACGAGAGTTAAGACGGCCTGTGGGCATTGCTCCCACTCTTCACGCCTGCAAATGCCATAACCCCAACGTGCTGACGATCACCAGGCCGCCCCCGATCCATCGCTTGAACAGCAGATCGTTGCGCATGATGGCGTCATGCGCTTTCAAACCCAGCATATGCCCAATGGCGGCAACGGGTATCAGCATCAGCGCGGCCGGAAAATGCAGGTCAACCGACAAGGCGATGAACGTCGTCATTTTGATGCTGACCAGGATAAACCATAACACGAACAAGGTATCGCGCAGTTGCTCCTTGCTGACATTCCGCATGTACACGGCCACCATCAAGGGGGCTCCGGTCAGGGATGTTCCGGCGACATAGCCGCCCAGGACCAGCAGCACTTTATCCACCCAGTTCTTGCGGCTTTCGATGGCGCGGTTGAACAGCCACGTCAAGCCATAAAACAAAGTGATCGAATAGATGAACACGTTCAGCCACAGGGTCGGCAGGCTAACCAGCCCGAATACGCCTATGATGGCCGGAGGAATGATGTAAACCGAGGACCGCCGTAAATACCGCCAGTCGACATTGTTCAGGCGGGTGCGCAATGTCAAAGCGGAAAAAAACAATAAATGCGTACTGATGATGGGCAGCCACAAGAGCGGATCATTGTGCACGAACAGCATCAGCGGCAAACCCAATGCGGCTCCGCCAAAACCAAGACCCGTCCGTACAAAGCCGGCCCAGACGAACAATAAGGCAACGGCCAGCGTCTGGCCAAGCGAGAAATCGAGTAACATAGTCAAAAATTCTAAAATCGCGTCCAACAAGTATCAGTGTCCGCCTTATCAGGCTTTCTATTTCTCGGATAACTCACGGCCATTCAGATCAGTCTAGTTTAGCAAGAAGCGGGCAAAAACAATACCGGGGCTTATCATGGCGCATTGGCAGCATTCCAGCCTCTGAAAAAAGAGCGTTCATGCTGTGGGAGCGATGCCTTTATGCTCTTTAGGGTATTCATCGCGACTAAGGATTTGGTCGTAGTGCGACGTGAAGTCGTATAAGTAATTGTTTAGCTGGAGCAATCCTGACTAAACCTGCCGTTCCTCCGGCAGTAGCCTTGGAGTGCAGGCATTAACAGCAATGTGATGTCTGAAGCCACTCTGACAATGTAGCCCAATCGAAAGATGAAGTCGAACCCGTGAGGGTAAAGCGGAACTGCGAGCATTACGCGGTAGGGCGCTAGGCTTAGAAGGTAAGGTGAACACATGTGAATCAACGATAAATCTCGTTAAATCCGAGGAGTCAAAAATGCTGACAGACTCTAGCCAAAAGGCAACATGGTCAGTTTTGGTTTTTACGTATAACCAAACGGGGATAACAAAACCATCGGGAAATAGTTGGCACCTAACCCTTCATCGTTATTTATATGGAACACGGTAAACCCGTATTTCCGCCTATTCAGGCAGGTTGACCGCGAGGGAAACTATTGGAAATGCGGGCATAGGAGGTTGGAGAAAGCGAAAGCTATCCTGTAATGGGGTAGATAGGGATTGCGGCATAAACCAAAATTATCCTGCTCGAAAGAGTGCAGACTTCCAACGGGTCTTAAATTGCAAGATAACTGAGTAGAACCCTCATAAGGAGGAAAAGCAAATGACGACAACACTTAGTGCTGTTGGTGCAGCCTCCCACTATGAGATGAATTGGCCCAATATTGATTGGGGAGAAGCTCATCGAATAGTGAGAAGGCTACAAGTGCGTATTGCAAAGGCAGCAAGCGAAGGCCGCTGGAATAAAGTGAAAGCTTTACAATGGCTGCTGACGCACTCGTTTTATGGCAAAGCAGTCGCTGTAAAACGAGTAACCGAAAATCGCGGTAAGAAAACAGCAGGCGTTGACGGGGAGACCTGGAATACGCCCGAACAAAAAACCAAGGCAATTAACTCGCTCAAAAGAAGAGGCTATCAACCGCAACCGCTGAGAAGAGTCCATATTCCCAAAGCAAACGGCAAACTGCGCCCATTAGGGATTCCAACCTTGCGGGACAGGGCAATGCAGGCACTCTACCTGCTTGCCTTACAACCCATCGCTGAAACCAAAGCGGATCACAACTCTTATGGGTTTCGACCGGAAAGAACTTGTCGAGATGCAGCGGCACAATGTTTTGCCGCATTGGTGAGTAAAAACTCAGCTCAATGGGTCTTGGACGCTGATATATCTGGATGCTTTGACAATATCAATCACGACTGGTTACTGACTCACATTCCTATGGATAAGACAGTACTCAGAAAATGGCTGAGATGTGGTTTTGTTGAAAAAGGCAGTTGGTTTCCAACGCAAGCAGGTACTCCGCAAGGAGGTATTATCTCATCAACGTTGGCCAATATGGCTTTAGATGGTATTGAAATCGAACTGGCCACCCACTTTGGTACAAAAACCAGTAAGAAGAGGTGGAAAGGGAAAGTCAACTTCATTCGATACGCGGATGATTTTGTTATCACTGGTGTTGCGAAAGAAACACTGGAACAGGCAAAGTCAATCATTGGGGATTTTCTGAAGGATAGAGGACTATCGCTATCAGAAGAGAAAACCAGGATCGTGCATATTGATGAAGGCTTTGATTTCTTAGGATGGAACATTCGCAAATATGGTGGGAAACTACTCATCAAACCAGCGAAAAAGAATGTGCGTGCATTCTTGCGGAAAATTCGACGTATAATCAAAGAAAACCATGCAGCAAAACAGGAAAATGTAATTAGACTTCTGAACCCAATCATACGGGGATGGGCTAATTATCATCAAAATCAGGTGGCAAAGGAAACCTTTTCAAAGGTGGATCATTTCATCTGGAAAATGCTTTGGCAATGGGCTTGTCGAAGACATCCAAATAAACCACGTCGATGGATAAAGGACAGATATTTTAGAAGCGAAGGACTCCGTAATTGGGTGTTTGGCACGATGGTTAAAACTGAGGATGGAGGCGTGAAGATGGTCAAGCTGGTTAATGCCAGCGATACGCCAATTCGCCGACATGTCAAGATAAAAGCAGAAGCACATCCGTTTAATCCGGCATGGGAAGAGTATTTCGAAAACAGGCTTAGCCTGCAAATGAAAGAAAGTCTCAGAGGAAAGAACAAACTGCTTTTTCTTTGGTATATGCAAGAGGGAATATGCCCGAACTGCTCCGAAAAGATTACAAAGGAAACAGGATGGAATCTCCATTACATCCAGCGTAAGACGGACGGCGGAAAAAGTAATGTATTCAACCTCATGATAGTACATCCGAAATGCCATAGACAAATGCACAGCCGTGAAAAGAAAGTAGCTGCCGGCTCCGGTCAAACGGGGTTTATAGAGGCTTGAGCCGCATACGGGGAAACTCGTATGTGCGGTTCTTAGGGGGGGATGGCGTAGTAATACGCTGTCCCTACCCGACAATAATTTCCCGGTTTGCAAGTGCAATTAACGGTTATGTAGGGGCGAATTCATTTATGCCCTTTGGGTACTTGTGCCCTTTAGGGTATTCGCCCAGGGAAAGCATTCGAGCGCTGCCTTGAGCAGCCGCGTCCGGACGGAATCGGAAGGTTGTTGGCAGACAATATTCATCGCTTTCTCCTAGAGCGGACAATCGAAAGTAGATTAGCATTGACATGCCGACATCAACAGCGTTTTCGCCAATCGATTCATGCCGTTTGATTGACCGGTGGGAACGCTTCTTCCACAAGTCTTGCAAGGTTCATCCCGGTCATGCTCCTGGCATATGGCTGTGCGAACCGGCATAAAAAGCCAGGACTGACGCAAGCCTGCATGTTTTCACGCAGAGCACGAACGATTGTAGGCGCGAGGGAGATTCAAGAATCTGTAGCGCTCGGTACGGCAAACGCCAAAAGCGGCCTATGCGTAACATCAGCCAACAAATATACAGACTTCCCTGCTTTTTTCATCAAGGCGGCCAATTCTGCGTGTTAGTCAGGCTCGCTGTCAGCATATCATCCGAACAACCTTCTCGCACCCAAGCAGCGGTCATGGCGGCTGACCCTGATCATGCCGCACTTCACCGGACCGTTTCGCGAAGCGCTGATCAGGATATGAATACAGCATCGATTCGGCAGGCCCTAAACTTCGGGCTTTTCTGGGGAAACCATCCCGATTCCGCCGGTCAAAAACGACGTCCGCCGCCTTGCTCAAGCTCATCCGGTCAAAGAGCAGCCCGATAAACACGGTTAAAACCAGGCCCATTCAGCCATATTCTTAATATCTATGTAATTTTACCTATATTCAGAATAGTGAAACAGATGTAATCATAGTTACGACCAAATAGACGCTCACCCAAGCATGGACATGATGTCGGTCCAATATAGCGGCTACTGTAACTTTGGAATATTTTAGGCGGCCCGTTATTTTTGAGCCGATCATTAGGATATTGATTGTGAAAATATTAACAAGCCTTGCGACAGATGCTGCCGCCATTCGATTTTCTAATCGAGCGCATAACTTGCCGGCACATCAGCCCGACAGGCTCTGCGCCCTCCCCATGAAGCACTGGATCAGACTATTGGTGCTGCTGCCGGCCTGGACCATCATGAGTTTGCCCGGTCTCGCGGACGCGGAGCAACAACCGCCCCTGCGCGTCGGTTCAAGGATCGGCTTTCCGCCTTACGCCGATGTCGACAACCACGGCCAGCCGACAGGCTTCACCGTCGAACTGTTCACCGCGGTTGCCGCCGTGATGGATATTCCCGTCACCTTCCAGCCGGACCGCGCCCCAATGGTCTGGCAAAAACTGAAGGCGGGCAAGATCGACGCCCTGCCGCTGGTGGCGCGCGTGCCGGAACGCGAAGATCAGGTGGAATTCACCGAACCGCACACGATCGGCTATGACAGTTTCTTCGTGCGCAAAGGGGACCGTCCAATCAAATTTATCGAACAGGCCCGTACCCTGAGCATCATCGTCCTGCGCTCGGATACTTCCCATGACGAGCTGATCAGCCA
>DATNQC010000204.1:0-10678 GCA_036702885.1 Oculatellaceae cyanobacterium
GCGTTTTGCTGGTAGGCTCCCCCGGAACTGGGAAAACCCTGCTGGCTAAAGCGGTTGCGGGAGAGGCTGGCGTACCCTTTTTCAGCATTTCAGGTTCCGATTTTGTTGAAATGTTCGTGGGCGTCGGCGCTAGCCGGGTCCGCGACCTGTTTGAGCAAGCCAAAAAGCACGCTCCCTGCATTATCTTCGTAGATGAAATCGACGCCGTCGGTCGCCAGCGGGGAGCGGGGATGGGCGGCGGACACGACGAGCGCGAACAAACGCTGAACCAACTGCTGGTGGAAATGGACGGTTTTGATCCGCACACGGGCATCATCGTTGTAGCGGCCACTAACCGCCCGGACATTCTGGATAACGCGCTGCTACGTCCCGGTCGTTTTGATCGGCAGGTCATGATTGATCGCCCGGACGTGCAAGGTCGGGAGCAAATCCTGAAAGTACATGCCAAAGGCAAGCCACTGGCAAGCGATGTGGACTTGAAACTGCTTGCCAAAAGAACGCCCGGCTTTACCGGCGCGGATCTCGCCAACCTGCTAAATGAAGGGGCGTTACTTGCCGCACGGCAGAACAAAGACGTCATCCATATGGAAGACATTGAAAATTCCATTGACAAGGTGCTGGCCGGCCCCGAAAAGAAAAGCAGCATCATTACGGAAAAAGACAAGGAGCTGACGGCGTATCACGAAGTCGGTCACGCCCTGGTGGCGGTGATGACGCCCGGCTGCGATCCGCTGCGTAAAGTGACCATCATCCCCCGCGGGATGGCGCTGGGGATTACCTGGACTATGCCGGATGCGGATAAAGTCCACGTAACCCGGCAGCAATTGATTGCCACCATTGCCATGGCGCTGGGCGGACGCGCTGCGGAAGAGGTGGTTTACAACGAAATCACCACCGGAGCCAGCAGCGACCTGGAGAAAGTCACTTCTCTGGCGCGGAAAATTGTGACCGTTTACGGGATGAACAGCAAGCTGGGGCCAATTACCTACGGCAAGCGGAATGAGCATATCTTTATGGGTCGCGACTTTGGAACAGAGCGCGATTATGGTGAAGAAGTAGCCACCCTGATTGACCGGGAAGTGAAAAACCTGGTTGAAGAGCAGTACAACTACGCCAAGAACCTGCTGATTGAAAACCGCGACATTCTGGATGCCATTGTGAAGGTGCTTCTGGAAAAAGAAACGCTGGATGACAAGGAATTCATGGAAATCATGGAGCAGGTCAAGGCCAACCGCAGCAATGGCTCCGGCAGAAAAGACGTGGAGCCGCTGGATGCGACGCTGGACAACAAAAACCAGATTGTGATTCAACCTGGACCGGAGGGCGATGTGGCCGTTGTGGACACGCATCCACAAGAAGCGCTCCCGGAATCTGGCTCTACCTAATCGAAAAGCGCATCAGTCTCTAAAAAGCCCGCTACTTGCGGGCTTTTTTTAGTTGGAGCTTTTATCCCGGTGAGACGCAAGCATTACCAACCCCACCTGTTTCTGCCACATCCCAAACAGGGCCCAAAAGGCAAACGCTGGATGAAAGCCCACCTTTGCTTTATGATGATGGGCAAGTAACATCCGACGGAAGTTCACGATTACCATGCGCTTTTCCAAGCTTCTTGCCCCTACCCTGCGTGAAAACCCGGCTGAGGCCGAAGTTGTCAGTCATCAATTACTGGTTCGGGCCGGTTACATCCGGCGCTTAGCCAATGGCGTTTACAACTACCTGCCGCTCATGTGGCGCGTGTTGCGCAAGGTGGAGCAAATCGTTCGTGAGGAAATGGACCGTGCCGGAGCGCAAGAACTATTGATGCCTATTCTGCAACCGGCAGAAGTCTGGAAGTCCTCCGGTCGCTGGGATGTTTACGGCGACCTGATGATGCGCGTGAAAGACCGTCACGGCCGCGAATACGGACTAGCCCCTACGGCTGAGGAAGTCATCACGGACATTGCCACGAAAGAAGTCCGTTCCTACCGTCAGTTGCCCGTCAACCTGTACCAGATCCAGACCAAGTATCGGGATGAGATTCGTCCGCGCTTTGGTTTGCTGCGGGGACGGGAATTCATCATGAAAGACGCCTACAGCTTCCACACTTCTCAAGAGGATTTGGAACGTGAGTATCAGGTCATGGCGGACACCTATACCCGGATTTTTGAGCGCTGTGGACTGGAAACCCGGATGGTTCGCAGTGATAGCGGGGCCATTGGCGGAAGCGTGAGCCACGAATACATGGTGCTGACACGCATTGCGGAAGGCGAGCAGGAAAGCGGTGAAAATGACGTCTTTTTCTGCAACCACTGCGATTACGCCGCCAACGCCGAGCGGGCGGAATCCATTCTGCCGGAATCGACGGCGGCGAGCGTTTACGAGAAAACAGAAATCATCGACACCCCCGGTGCAACCACGATTGAAAGCCTGCATCAGGAATTCCGCATGCACCCTGAGCTCATCTTGAAGAGCCTGGTTTATATCGCCGATGAAAAGACGCCGGTGATGGCCTTAATTCGCGGGGATTTGGACGTGGAAGAGGTGAAGCTGCAAAATGCGGTCGGGGCAAATGCCATTCGTCTCGCCACCGCAGAGGAGATAGAAGCTGTCTCTGGCGGCGCTTCCAAAGGCTTTATCGGCCCGGTGGGCCTGCCCAAGCCAATCCGCATCGTAGCAGATCACAGCGTGAAACCACTGAAAAACTTCTTCCTTGCGGTGAACCAGGTGGATAAGCACATGGTTAACGCCAATTGGAACGTTGACGTTCCGATGCCGGAAACGTTTGCAGATATCCGTCTGGCCCGCGTCGGCGATGGTTGTCCGGAATGTCGCCAGGGGACGCTGGAAATGACCCGTGGGATTGAAGTTGGAAACATCTTCCAGCTGGGGACCAAATACTCCAAATCCATGAACGCCACCTACACCGCCGAAGATGGCTCCGAGCAACCGTTTGTGATGGGTTGCTACGGCATTGGCATTTCCCGGACCGCAGCGGCAGCAATTGAGCGCTTCCACGACAAAGCGGGCATCATTTGGCCGATGGCCATTGCGCCGTATCAGGTCATTGTGGTGCCGGTCAACACGCAAGATGAAACCCAAATGAGCCTTGCGGAAAAACTCTATGCCGATTTGCAGGCAGCCGGCGTGGAAGTAGTCATTGACGACCGCGACGAACGGGCCGGTGTGAAGTTCAAGGATGCGGATCTCATTGGCTTCCCCATCCGCGTGACAGCCGGTAAAAAGGCCGCCGAAGGTCTGCTGGAAGTGAAAATGCGCGATCAGGCCCAAGCCGTTGACCTACCGGTTGATGAAGTACTGCCGTTTGTTCAAAAACAAATCCGAGAGTGGCGCCCGTTTGCAAAAAGCTCCGAACCCACCCCGGTATAACGCTCCAGAAAATGAAAACCAATTCAGTCATGGCCTCTCCATCGGTAACATGGCTGATAGAAGGATTCCATAAACATGTCGAGCCAGTCTGAAACCTCCAACATTCGCAATTTCTGCATTATTGCGCACATCGATCACGGCAAATCCACCATTGCCGACCGTTTGCTGGAAGCCACCCACACCATCGACAAACGGCAGATGAAGGATCAGGTGCTGGACAATCTGGAGCTGGAGCGCGAACGCGGCATTACAATCAAACTCCAGGCGGCGCGGATGGAATATCAACTGGACGGGAAGGACTATATCCTCAACCTGATTGACACGCCGGGGCACGTGGACTTCAGCTACGAGGTCAGCCGCTCGCTGCAAGCCTGTGAAGGCGCGCTGCTGGTAGTGGATGCCAGCCAGGGCGTGGAAGCGCAAACGCTGGCCAACGTGTATCTGGCGATCGACGCCAATCTGGAAATCATCCCGGTCCTCAACAAGATTGATTTGCCTGGCGCTGATCCAGACCGCGTGAAACGGGAAATTGAAGATGTGGTAGGCATTGACGCCAGCAATGCCATTTTGTGCAGCGCCAAAGAGGGCATCGGGATTCCTGAAATTCTGGAAGCCATTGTCAAGCAGGTTCCGCCACCGCAAATCACCCGTGAAAAACCTTTGCGCGCGCTAGTGTTCGACAGCTACTTTGATCCATATCTGGGCATCATCACCTATGTGCGCATTGTGGATGGCGAGCTGAAGCAAGGCGACAAGATTCGCTTTATGGCGAATAACAAGACTTTTGAGGTGACGGAACTGGGCGTCATGCGTCCCAATCGCCAGCCGCGGGAAAAGCTGGTATCCGGCGAAGTTGGCTATATCGCCGCATCCATCAAGGAAATGGGCTCCTTTGTAGGGGACACCATTACGCTTGCCAACAACCCGGCGGAAGAACCACTCCCTGGTTATCAAAAGGCCATGCCGATGGTCTTTTGCGGCCTGTATCCTGTGAATAACGACGATTACGCCATCCTCAAGGACTCTTTGGAAAAGCTCCAGCTCAACGACTCCAGCATCACTTTTGAGCCGGAAACTTCCGAAGCGCTGGGTTTTGGCTTCCGCTGCGGCTTTTTGGGCCTGCTGCACATGGAAGTCATCCAGGAACGGCTGGAGCGCGAATACAACCTGGATCTCATCACCACGGCGCCCAGCGTCGTGTATCGGGTTCACATGACCAACGGGGACGTGCTGGAAATTGATAACCCCTCCAAGCTCCCGGACCCGGTGAAACGGGAATTTATTGAAGAACCCTACGTCAAAATCAGCATCATCACCCCCAGCGAATACGTGGGCACGCTGATGGAGCTGGCGCAGGGTCGCCGCGGCGAATTCCTGGGCATGGATTACCTGGATGCCACGCGGGTGAATTTGCAGTATGAGCTGCCATTGAACGAAATGGTCACCGATTTTTACGACCAGCTCAAATCGCGCAGCCGTGGTTATGCATCGATGGATTATAGCTTCAGTGGCTACAAGCGCTCCAATTTGATCAAGCTAGACATTCTGCTTGCCGGGGAAGTAGTGGACGCATTAAGCTGCATCGTCCACCGGGACAAAGCCCATAGCGTGGGGAGCGTGCTGACGGAAAAGCTCAAGGAAATCATCCCGCGCCAAATGTTTGAGGTGCCGATCCAGGCGGCTATCGGCGGCAAAATTGTCGCCCGCAGCACCGTGAAAGCCATGCGCAAGAACGTGTTGGACAAGTGCTATGGCGGTGACATCACGCGTAAACGCAAATTGCTGGAAAAACAGAAAAAAGGGAAAAAGCGCATGAAGGCCGTTGGCAGTGTGGAAATCCCTCAGGAAGCCTTCATGGCGGTGCTGAAGCTCTCGGATTAATAACAATTGCAAATCCGCACCGTTTCTCAATAAAAATATTAAAAAAATAGCCCAACAGGCTTGTTTTGTAGTGCGGGGTGTTACTGCTAAATTAAAATAACTGCTGAGCCAATTCGGCAACCAACGATACTACATTATAGAGGGATGACATTGAAGCAACTCCTGTGGCGAGTTGGCTGGTGCCTGTTATTTGGATGCTTTTTACCTTCGCTGGCACACGGACAAGTCGCAAGCGTACTTAGCAGTGTGGGTGCGGTTAACCGCGGCGCTGCAACAGCAATGCCCCTTGACGCTTCCAACTCGCAGGATTGGAATCCCGCAAACATTACCGATTTACCCGTTACAGAACTCGATCTCAACATCCAACCCGCCTTCCCCCACATCGACCTGAACGCTTCTCTAGGGCCAAATGCCAGCATCAGCCAACTGCATGGAGGCATGCATGCAGTGGGGGTATCAGATGGCAACCGCTTCAATCTCAGCCCCAGTCTAGGCTTCGTCAAAAAGCTGGAACAAAGCCCATGGGCATTTGGCATTTTGGCGGCTGCAACAGTTGGAACCGGCGTTCGCTACCCGGAAGCTGATAACCCCATTACGGCGCCACCGCCGCTCAAAGGTGTTGGCTCCGGGGAAATCAATGTCAGATCCGATACAATCTATATCGCCCCCACGCTTGCTTACAAAGTCACCAAACGCCTATCCATCGGCATTCAACCCAACCTGCTCATCGTTTCACTGGATGCCGATCCGTTTCCGGGTGCTGAACCTGATGACGCCAATGCCGATGGCATCCCAACCTACCCCCATACTAACCGCGCCTGGTCCGTCGGGGCCGGTGTGCAGGGCGGCATTTACTACCGGCAAAATAACGTTCACCTGGGCGTTTCCCTGAAAAGCCCAATATGGCTTAAACCGTTTCACTTTACCACCAAGGACGAACTCGGCCACACTCGACACTTCAGCGCCAAAATCAACACGCCTATGATTCTTTCGATGGGGATCGGCTACTCCGGCATTCCGCGGACCAAACTGGCCATGGACGTGCGGTGGGTCAATTATGAAAGCTCCAGAAGACTTAGTGAGGCTGGCTTCACGCATAATGGTGCAACCAAAGGCTTTGGCTGGCGTAATATTTGGGCCTGGTTTTTCAGTGGGCAATATGATGTAACGCAAAAGTTTAAACTACGATTAGGGTATGCGTACAGTCTCAATCCCATCCTGCCGGAGCGGACTTCTTTCAGCATTGGCTCCCCCACCCTCATTACCCACCAGATGAGCGTTTCCCTAGCATACCGGATTCGGCCTGACACCATTATCGCGATATCCTATCAGCGCGGCTTCGCCAATTCCAGCAAAGGCCCCATTCAACGCCCGCAAGGGCCCATTCCAGGTTCATACGTTAAACTAACAAGCAGCTTGGATAGTATCGCCGTCAGCTTGGTGCGCTTGTTTAAGTAACCGAGGGCGCTTCCACCTCCAGCGGCAAATCCGCCCGAGAGCCCCATTCCGCCCAAGAACCGTCATAAACCGCCCAATCGGCATGGCCTAGCAGGTTCAGTGCAAAAGCCCCCAGGCACGCCGTTACCCCGGAACCGCAACTGAACGTCACGGGTTGTTTCAAATCCAGCCCAGCCTTCAAAAACGCGGCTCGAAGCTGATCCGACGGTAGCATGGTTTTAGCCTGGGGATCCAGCAAACTGGGCCAGGGAACGTTTTTGCTTCCCGGTATATGGCCACTGCGAAGGCCCGGCCTGGGTTCTGATTGTCGTCCCCAAAAGCGCTCCCGGGAACGAACATCAACAAGCTGTCCTTGTCCAGTTTCGACTTGCTGCAATACCTGTTGCCAATTCCTGATGCGTTCAGGAGAGTAGACCGCGACAAACGTCTCTTGCTTCAGATGAATCTGTCCCACTTCCAGTGGCCTGTTTTCCACTTTCCATTTGGGCAGGCCGCCATCCAGCACGCTCACCCTGTCGTGGCCGAACACCTGGAACATCCACCAGACGCGCGGCGCGCTCATCACACCATGTGTATCATAAACCACCACGTCGTGCTGGTTCCCAATCCCTAGCGCGCCGACCTTTTGCGCGAACGTTTCCGCATCCGGCAGCATGTGAGGCAAGTCGGTATGACTGTCTGCGATGTCGTCAATGTCAAAAAAGACGGCGCCCGGCAGATGTGCATCGGCATATTCGGCAGCGGCATTTCGCGTGGTGGGCGGAACATGAAACGTCGCATCCACAATCCGCAAAGCCGGATCGCCGAGCCGTTCCATCAGCTCTTGCGTGGAGATGAGGGGTTGAACCATTTTGGCGCTAGAAGCCCATCACGTGGAAGCCGGAATCCACATGGATCACTTCGCCCGTGACGCCACGAGACAGGTGGCTTGCCAGGAACAGGGCGGTATCGCCCACTTCAGCGGCTTCCGTATTGCGCTTCAACGGTGCGTGCTCTTCCATATAGCCGAGAATTTTGGAGAAACCGGAGCTACCACGAGCCGCCAGCGTTTTAATCGGTCCTGCGGAGACAGCGTTCACCCGGATGTTTTTGGAACCGAGATCGGCTGCGAGATAGCGCACGCTCATTTCCAGCGCGGCTTTGGCCACACCCATCACGTTGTAGTTTTCCACAACACGCTCGCCGCCCAGGTAGGTCAGCGTAATGACGCTACCGCCACCAGCCTTTTCCATCAGCGGAACGGCAGCTTTGGTGAGAGCAGTCAGGGAGTAGGAGCTGATATCCTGCGCCAGTAAATAGCCATCTCTAGAGGTGTCTACGTAAGCCCCGGCCAAGTCTTCTTTTTTGGCAAACGCCACGCTGTGCACCAAGGTGTCCAGCTTGCCAAACTCACGCTCAACCTCAGCAAACACGGCCTGGATGTCCTCATCGCGGGTAACGTCGCAAGGCAGAATTAAAGATCCTTCGATAGTGCCAGCCAGCTCACGGACGTTCCCCTCCAGGCGCTCGCCCTGGTATGTAAAGGCCAGCCGCATCCCGGCATTGGATAAGGATTGTGCAATTGCCCAGGCGATACTGGTTTTATGCGCCACACCGAAGATGATGCCGGTTTTCCCGGCCAGCAGACCTTTCAAAGCAGCTTGGGTTGTTTCGTTCGTTTGGGTCGGCGTTTCAGTCACAGGCATCACAATCCGTTCCTTCTTAATTACTACGGCCTTGCCATAGGGTAGCCGGAAAACATCTTTTTTTCAATTTCCGCCTTAAAACAAAAGCCCTACCCTGGTATGATAATGAGCTGGGTTTCAGGCTGAGTAGATGTCTGTTCCGAATCTCAACCACCTAATTAAGCCAGGTGTTGATGTAACAAAAGGTTCAAAACAGCGATATGCACCGCGATAGCCAACCTGCAGGAGCAAGGCGTCAACCGCACGGCGACACGCTAGTATTCCGCCACCAGGTGACGTAAACCTTCCTGAATCGCCGCGGCTTCCACTTCCAATTTTTGAAGGCACGTAGAAACCAGATCCATTTCCTCTTGACGAACGGCTTGCTCCATCTCGCCAATCAGGCATCCCAACTGCTTTGCATTCAGCGTGTAACAAATGCCCTTGAGTTCATGCATCGCCCTTTTTAAGCAAAGATTCTCTTTTTCTTCCCAGGCTTGCCGGATTTTCGCCAGCAAGCGCCAGGCGTCTTCTTCAAACAGGCCGCATAATTCCCGCAATGTGTCCAAATCATGCCCAACCCGGGCAAGCAGTCTGGATGTATGCAAACGATGCAAGGGCAATAATTTTTTTGCATGGCGCAGCCGGTAATGCCAATGTCGCATGTGAGCCCGTAACTGCTTTTCGGAAACGGGTAGGTTCAGGTAATCATCAAACCCCAATTCGCAGTATGCCTCATAGTCCTGAAAGCAATCGAATGGAACCATCGCAATAATCACAGGACGATCATCCTGCGAAAAAGGATAGGCGGTAATATTAAACGTGCTCCAGGGATTTTCTTTTGCCAATTCCCAAAAAATAATCTGAAATGCTTGCGTTGAAAGCTGGTTTGTTAATTGTTCGATGTCATCAGCCAATGTTACCGAATACCCCAACCCTTCCAACAAACCGACCATATTCCTTTGGTTCAGCACGGGCGTTTCCGCCACCAAAATCCGACATGGGTAATGAGATGCGAAATAATCAGCCATTGTTTCGTGACTAGCTCTAGCTCTGTTCCTATGAATTGAAGGGAAGAGACCCACACCTTTAACTTGAGCCCTCAAGATAAACCAATAAAACACGCTATGCAAATGAATCCGAATTTATGAAGCCGTCTCGCAACATTCTTGTAAATAACCGAGAATATGGCGAGACAAAATAGCGATTTTTTAAATCATTCCGATGCATTCTATACAGATGATTGAATCCGGGATTGATCAATATTTTTTGGAAAGATTATTTATATTCGATTTTTCACCCCAGAAGTGTTTTTACATTTATAGAAGGAACCTGCTTCCCCTGTTTTCCATTCCACAAATTCCAGCGCTTTACATTAGACAGAAACGCTTTTCAAGAATGCCCCGAGTCGCTATGATAAACATGGGAAATACAGTAGGAGGAAGGGATGCGCGTATCGCTGGGACCGGATATCCGTAGCCTGATGGAAAGTCGCCTTGCGGCAGCCAGGCGAGATAGCTACAACGAAGTCATGACCCACGAGATGCAGCACAAGTCCGCAGCGGGTCCTTATGCAGGCGGCATTGTGATTAACTACGATAAAAACGGCATCGCCGTTGGAGGACATGTCCCCATTGCCATCCCCGCACTCAATCCTCAAAATCCGGAAGGGAGCCTGCAGGCGTTTAAAATGATTCGCAACGCGGCGTTAGCACCTGCCGATCCGTCTGGCGCGGATCGCAGCGTTGCGGCAACGGCTCAGGCATTGATTGGCAAAGCTCAGGTATTAATGGCCAAAAAAGCACAGCAGCAAAAAGCGCAATCAGTCGGCAACCAATAGCCCAACAGGTAAAACCTGCAAAATGTCCGCAACGGACAAGCTTCTGGCATCTTCACCTCCGGGCGTGACGGCCGTCCTCTCAAACAGGTTACGGAAGCCTCGTCCAGCCAGAAACTCCGGAAGGATAACCCGAGTATCCCGCCAAACCCGCCGACCACAGGGACGCTCTTTTTTGCGTAAGCCTAAACTGGTAAAAAAGCGAGGCGCCGCCACAATACAGGCAAACTCCTGCCAGCAACGCGCAAATGCAATCAAATGCTCGGATTTCGCGCCTGTAACTTCCAGCGGAATATAATTACCTTCTCCAAACAGGCCAGGTTGGGCGCTGCGAAAATGTAAAACACTGCTCACAAAAAACTGCTTTAACCGGCTGTCGCTCAAATCGCCATACAGCGCTTCCAACTGCTGATGAAAAGCCTCCTGCTCGTGCGACTCCAGCATATCGTCAATTTGCCGGAGCAGTTGCAGG
>DATNQC010000206.1:0-2110 GCA_036702885.1 Oculatellaceae cyanobacterium
GCGTATACGCTGGTCACCCGTGTTTTTGGTCAAATTCCCAGTCTGATTTTTAAATGCGCAGAAGGGCTATTTCCGTTATTCCTCAAACTGGATGCATGCACGGAAAGCCGGGAGGCCCAAACCATTTTTCTACGCGCAAGCAGCTTTATTCACTTCTTGACGCTATCTCTGCTGTTCTTACTGGCCTTGTATTATGCCGAAATTTCCGCCTTTCTTTCCGGGCAACAACTGGATGTATTCGTCGCTCACCCAATAATTGCCGCGCTCATGCCCATTTTATGGTCCAGCGTGGTTGTCTTTCCCGCCCAGATGCTCCTGTTTGCCAAGCGCCGCTTCCGGTTCCAGAACACTCTGAATGTCATTGCCTCCAGCTGCAATTTTCTGTTAAGCCTGCTTCTGGTGAAACAGTGGGGCGCCGTTGGGGTTCTACTGGGTGGTCTGCTTCCGCACCTTGTGGAGCATCAGATTTTCCTCATTCCCCAGGCTTGTCGGGAATTGCAACTGCGATATGCCGATTATTGCCGCGCCGTATGGCTTAACGGTTCGTTGCCCTTTTTGGTTGGCTTGCTGCTTGTGCTAATCGGACACACGCTCGCTGGACCTTACGCACGCCCCTTCCCAATGCGGCTTTGCATCAGCCTGATTGCGGGACTTGTTGGCAGCGGATTATGGCTTCAAGCCACTGCCTCACCGGCTAAGCGGGCTGTGATACGAGACAGACTGAACGGCTATCTCGCCGTTCTCGCGCAACACGCGCCATCGAAACGGGAGGCGTGTTAAGATGCACCCAGCAAGCAACCACCTGCTTTTACTGCGCTCAACGGGTTCATCGCTCTTGCTTACGCTGATTCTGGCTGGTTTGAACCTGCTGGGCGGTAGCCTGCCCGCCATGAAAATCCGCGTATGGTGCCTGGCATTACTCGGCTTTAAAATTAGCCGCAAGGCGTCTCTGGCGCCGGGGGTTGTGATTCAGGACTTTGGCGATCAAATCGTGATTGGCGATTATACGTTCATCAACCGAAATGTGTTGTTTGACGCGCGGGGAGCGGCTATCCGCATTGGTCGGTATTGCGAGATTGGCTATAACGTGCTACTGCTAACCAGCCGTCATGCGCTCGTTTCCGACTTCCAACGCAACCGACCGCTGATTGAAAGCTTGCCGATCACCATCGAAGATCACGTCTGGATCGGCGCAGGAGCAATTTTACGGCCGGGCGTGACGATTGGTCGGGGCGCTGTGGTGGGTGCAGGGGCGGTCGTGACTCGCAATGTTCCACCCAATACCGTCGTGGCTGGAAATCCCGCCAAACCCATCCGGCAGTTGAACACGGAAGCCACGGTCCCCCCATGAGCGCGCTAACCGTTTCCGTCATTATGCCCGTTTATAACGTGGAAGCCTATGTAGGCACAGCGATTGCGTCCGTCCTGGCCCAAACGTTTCAGAACTTTGAGCTGATTATCGTGGATGACGGCTCCACCGATGGCAGTGCAAGACAGATCGCCCAGTTTCAGGATGCCAGAATCCGCCTGCTTCGTCAGGAAAATCTCGGACTATCCGCCGCCCGGAATACGGGGCTTCGCGCGGCGCGGGGCGAGTTCGTCGCGCTTCTGGACGGAGATGATTGCTGGCACCCGGAAAAACTGGCACAGCACGTTAGCCATCTGAAAACCGCTCCACATGTCGGCGTCAGCTATAGCCGTTCCGCCTTTATGAACGAGCAAGGCCAACTGACGGGCGAATTGATTCGCTCCAAATTGCGGAATGTCTCGCTTCGGGATCTGCTGCTCACCAATCCAGTCGGCAACGGTTCTTCCCCCGTCTTGCGTCGGGCCACCCTAGAGGCAGTTGCGCAAGATCGCAGGCAAACGCACACGCCACAGGACACCAGGCATTCTGAGCTTTGCTATTTTGATGAAGCGCTTCATTATGCGGAGGATATTGAGTGCTGGGCACGCATTGCACTACGGACCCACTGGCAATTTGAGGGATTGGCAACGCCGCTCACCTACTACCGGCTCCGACAGGACAGCCTGAGTCATCAGGTCATGCGCCAGCATGAATCCATGCTGTTCGTGCTGGACGCCCTTATGTCACTGGCACCGTCAGCCC
>DATNQC010000207.1:0-4651 GCA_036702885.1 Oculatellaceae cyanobacterium
CTGCAAGCCATTATCAAAACCTGCCTGGAAAACAAACTGCCGACCCATCGGCCTATTACTCCCACAAAACCGGTTGCCGTAACCCACAACCGGTCAAGCGTCGAAAAAATTGATGTGGTTGTCATTGGCGTCTCAACAGGCGGCCCAAACGCATTGGCGGAAGTCATTCCCAAACTGCCCGCCACTTTTGAAGCGCCGGTCCTGATTGTGCAGCACATGCCCGCCATGTTTACCGAATCTCTCGCCAACATGCTGAATAAAAAATCGGCCTTGCATGTGAAAGAGGCTCAGCAGGACGAGCCGATTCAGGCAGGCACCATTTACATTGCCCCGGGGGGCAGGCATATGAAGGTTGGCTTCAACGTCTACAAACAACCTATCGTTCTGCTGACGGATACAGAACCCGTCAATAGCTGTCGCCCCTCGGTGGATGTCTTGTTCCAATCCATCCCGCCGGTTTACGGGAACCGGGTGTTGTCGGTCATCATGACCGGCATGGGCAATGACGGCCTCAACGGCGTTCGGGAATTAAAAGTGTTGGGTTGCCATTCCATTACGCAAACCGCCAACACCTGTGTCGTCTATGGCATGCCCAAAGCTGTGGATGACGAAAACCTTTCCGATGAGAAGGTTGATTTACCGGATCTGGCGGGCCGCATCACAGAGCTTGTGAGGAAGCATCGATGATTTCTATTACCGCAGATGAGTTTGAGCTTTTAAGAAACTGGATTGAACAGGAATGCGGCATTTCCCTGCAGGCCAATAAGCAATATCTAGTGGAAAGCCGCTTTGCCAACCTCATGGCGGAGCATGGCTACACCACCTTCAAGGAGTTTTATCAACACGCCAAAAATAATCCCAATGCGGCGTTCAAGGATAAAATTATTGACGCCATCACCACCAATGAAACGCTGTGGTTCCGGGACGAAAGCCCATTTATCACGCTGCAGGAAAAAATCTTTCCGGAATTTGCAGAACATAAAAAGCCGTGCCGTATCTGGTCTGCCGCTTGCTCGACCGGCCAGGAACCCTACTCAATTGCCATCTCAGCCGTCGAATATGCAGAAAAAAATCACCAGAAACCATGGCTCTCCCAACTCTCAATTTTTGCGTCGGATATTTCCCAATCCGCCATTCAGATTGCGGAAAGCGGAAGATATAACGGGCTTTCCATTTCCAGAGGGCTCCCGGCGGACTATCAACAAAAATATTTCGAGCAGGATGGATCGGTGTATGTCCTGAAAGATTGCATCAAGCAGCGGGTGCAGTTCCAAAAGTTCAACCTGCAGTCCTCATTCTTAAAACTGGGCAAGTTTGACGTCATTTTCCTGAGAAATGTCGCCATCTACTTTTCCCAGGATTTTAAAATCCAGCTCTTTAGAAAGTTGGCTGAAGCCCTCAATCCAGGCGGCTACCTGTTCATCGGGGCTTCCGAAACCCTGATTGGTTATAGCGATGACTTTGAACCCCTGGAGCACAAGCGGTGCCGCTTTTACCAAGTCAAGAAAAAAGGACTGCTTTAATGGCCACTAAAAAGATCCTGTCCGTTGATGATTCGATTATCATCCGAAAAATTTTCAAAGGCATTGCCGAAACGCTGGGTCTGGGCTTTTTGGAGGCCGGTGACGGTCAGCAGGCGCTCAATGTTCTGGCCGATCATCACCAGGAAATTGCACTGATTATTCTGGATTGGAATATGCCTGTTAAAAACGGTTATGACACGTTGCAGGAAATTACCACCGATCCCCGCTATAAGCACATTCCCGTTATGATGGCCACCACTGAAACGGAGCGCACCAACGTCATCAAGGCCATCCAGGCTGGCGCTAAACACTACGTGACCAAGCCATTCACCCAGGAAGATGTTCTTGTCCGCATTACAGAGTGCCTGAAAGCATAAGGAGCAATACAAACAATGTCCCCCCATCTAGACCAGAAAACTCTGGACGCCATACTGGTCAACGCGGTGATCCAAGCGACAACGCAAGTACTTAGCACGATGGCAGGCACTCAGGTGACATGCAAGGAAGTGAAGGCGGAAAAATCCTATCGGCCTTGCGGCGATATTTCCGCCGTCATCGGTATTTCCGGAGAAAAGGGCGAAGGGATGTTTGCGCTTTCTTTCCCGCTATCGCTTGCCAACCTGATTGTTGGCCGCCTCATTGGCGTTCAGCCAGACAAGATTTCCTCTGAAGATCGCTGCGATGGCGTGGGCGAATTGGTCAACATGATTTCAGGCAACACCAAAAGCGTTCTCTCCCAGCAAAACAACACGCTGTATCATCTCGCGTTACCCACCATCATCCAGGGGCGGGATCACGAGATATCCAGTCGTCCCAAGAATGCTCCATATCTGGTGATGTTATTTGAAGCGGAAGGGCAGCAATTCAGTCTGCAAGTCTCTTTCATAACCAAGGAATAAGAGGATAGAGCAATGGAAGCACAGTCCATGAATTTTAGTCGGGATGAGCGCCTGGCCTTTTTGCAAATTGACGAAAAGGTGCAGAAACGGGTCCGTGAATTTAAACCAACGCTACTTCTTGGATTAAAGCCAATTTTGAATCAGTTTTATCAGCATGTCACATCGGTTCCTGGCCTAGCCAAAATGGTTGGCGATGAAAAGAACATTGCCCGCCTCAAGGAAGCACAGACGCAACATTGGAAAAGTCTGTTTGACGCCAAGTTCAATGAGGACTATATGCAACTGGTTTCCCGGATTGGGGAAGCCCATATGCGTATCGGTCTGGAGCCTCGTTGGTATATTGCCGGTTATTGCTTCATTTTGAATCAGCTTGTTGAAATCATTGTGAAAAACAACATCTGGTCCCCGTGGCGGATTGCACCACTGCTCACGGCCGTAATTAAAGTCATCTTCCTGGATATGGAGTTATCTATTTCGGTCTACAACCAGAGTATCCAGCACAGCGCCCTGGAGCATTTGGAAAACACCAACAAAAGCCTCCGGAATTTATCCGAAAACACGCAGGAAATCGGAAACTCTGCGGAAGAGATGTCCACATCCGTCAATACGATTGCCTCTGCCATTGAAGAGATGTCCGCATCCTTGCTAGAAGTCGCCAAAGGGGCTGGCAAAGCAGCTTCCACGGCGCAGCGCGCTGAACTCAACGCGCTGAAGAGCCGGGAAATCGTGGATCAACTCGGCCTTGCCGCCAAAGAAATCGGCAAGGTGGTTGAAGTGATCAACAACATTGCCGCCCAAACCAACCTGCTGGCCATTAACGCCACCATTGAAGCGGCCAGCGCGGGAGATTCCGGCAAGGGTTTTGCGGTGGTCGCCAATGAAGTGAAAGAGCTGGCGCGCCAATCCGCCGCTGCCACGGAAGGAATTCGGGCACGGATTGACATCATACAAAGCAGCACCGCCGCAGCGGTGACCGCCATTACCGAAATCTCAGAAGTGATTGGCGAACTGAACGAAATTAACAACAGCATCGCCAGCGCAGTTGAGCAACAAACCACCACCACCAATGAAATCAGCAACAGCATGAGTGGTGCGGCGTATGCAGCCAAAGCAGTCTCCGAAAATGTGAAGCACATTGGCGATACGGTTGGCGAGATCGCCCATTTCGTGAACAAGGCAAGCCGAAGCTTCGGAACAGTGAAAGAATAAACAGAGGAAAAGCCCCATGGTTGATTTGACGCACGCTAAAGTTCTAGTGGTTGATGATTCTTCCGTATTGCGAAAAGTCATCATCGGTTCCTTAAAAGAGCTTGGCATATCCGCTGAAAACGTGACGGAAGCCGGTGACGGCGCGGAAGGCGTGAAACACGCTCTGGCAGACAACTTCCAGTTGATTATCATGGACTGGAACATGCCGAATATGCTGGGCATTGATGCAGTCAAAGCAATTCGGGCAGCCGGCAACAAAACGCCCATTCTCATGGTGACGACCGAGGGCGAGCGTCATCGCGTGATTGCGGCCGTGCAGGCAGGCGCCAACAACTACCTGGTAAAACCCTTTAGAGGAGAAGATTTGCGCGAAAAGCTGGAGCAGATGCTGTTATAACAGCAAGCCGAAACAGCGCTGTATTCAAGGAAACTTACTCCCCCATTTTATAGCAACGGGCTTGGTTCCTTGTAACCTAGCTCCAGTTGGGCTTGGTTAATGGCAGCCAAAGCGGAAAAGATAAAGTCTTGCTTTCCGGCGCTTTGACGGTCTTTATCTGCCCGGCATTCCTACTCATGAAGGGCGGACAAGCCGTGCTTCCCGCTGGCTTTGAGAAAACCGTCTACACCAACGCAGACGTGGAAGTCGGCGTCAAATAAAAACGGACGGCAATTTAAGCAAAAAACCGGCGACGTTAGGAGCGGTCAGATAGGGATTTATAATTCCTAAAAAATTCGGCATAGTCGTTGATATTCGGCTATGCCGTTTTTTCGTTTATTTTGGTAAGTCGATAGCACCAATGCAGTTATAGAAAATTTGAATCCGCTGGGTTCTGCGGCCATCTATCTTTTCAGCCTTGAATACTATAATTTTGTCAATAAACTCTCGGATAATTTCTGCATCCAATTCTGTAATTTCTGTGTACTTTTTAACCAGTGCCAAAAAGCGGTCGGTATTGAGGGACTGTTCATTTGCTGTATCAATAGTATGCTTTAATTTGGTTATCCTTTCTTCCAGAGCCT
>DATNQC010000226.1:0-5347 GCA_036702885.1 Oculatellaceae cyanobacterium
GACTGTGAGGACGAGCAATTAGAGCTTGGCAAGGCGAGAACTCCAGATTTCCTTGACGGGCTTGAGATCGATGGGGGAAGCCTCATCCAATTGCAATGAGAAGTCTTGAACCGTTTCCCCGAAAGGCGCAAAGGCAACGCCTGAGCCGCAGGAGGCTTTCAGTTCAGGCTCCATGTCAGGACGATAGGCCACAACATAAGTGCCCGCCGTTTCGCCAAACAACACTTCATCCAGACGGGGCGCTTCCGTGAGAGATGCCGCCCTCAATGCAGATAGCGACAGTTTCACGCCAACTTCCTTGGCAAAGGCCATTTCCGATAGCGTCACCAGCAAACCGCCAAGCGAAACATCCTGCACAGCTTGCACTTTCTGCTCGCGGATCATCTTGAGAATGCTTTGCATTGCAGCAAATTCGGAATTCAAATCCACAGTCGGCGGCGGCCCTTCCGTTTTACCGGTGCGGTGCTTCTGAATCTCGCTACCACCCAGTGTTGGCTTGAACCGCCCCACCAATGCCAGCTTCAGCCCTGCCTCCGCCAGATTGGGAGACATCGCCAGCCGCTCATCCTCAATGAGCCCCACCATTGCAATAGTGGGCGTGGGATAAATCGGCGCGCCGGAATGTTCGTTGTACAGGCTGACATTCCCGCTAATTACGGGCATCTTAAATGCCTCGCAGGCATCCTTGATACCCTGCACCGCATAATACAGTTGATAATAGATTTCCGGCTTTTCAGGATTCCCAAAGTTCAGGTTATCACTGACCGCCAAAGGTTCCGCCCCGGTGCAGACCAAGTTGCGAACAGCCTGCGCCACCGCGGCCATCGTCCCCTGGTAAGGCTCCAAGTAAACATAACGCGCATTGCAGTCCACCGTAACCGCCAATGCCTTGCCGGAAAATGTTCCATCCTCCTTGCGAAGCCGAATTACGCCCGCTCCCAGATTTTCCGAGGCCAGCACCGTATTGTTCTGCACATGACGGTCGTATTGAGAAAAAATCCCGGATGGATTGGCAATATTCGTTGAACCACACAAGGCTATGAGCCACTGCGATACTTCATGAAGCTGAATATCTGAACATGACTGCCGGGGATCGACAGTGCGGAGGGCCTTAGCGCTTTCGCTTTCCGGCGGATTCTTACCGCGATCATAGGATGGGGCCAGATCCGTCAGCAATTTAGCAGGAACATCCACCACCAACTTCCCTTGATGGTAGAAGCGGATCTTTTGGTCATCCGTCACTTCGCCAATAATGACCGCCGGAATGCGCCATTTTGCAAACACATCCAGAACCGGCTGTTCCTTCCCCTTCTCCAGCACAAAAAGCATTCGCTCCTGGGATTCCGATAACAGATACTCCCAGGGTTGCATGTCCGGCTCGCGGGCAGGCACCTTGTCCAGATCCAGACACATGCCCACATTGCCCTTGGCCGCCATTTCACAACTGGAGCTCGTCAGACCAGCAGCGCCCATATCCTGAGCGGCAACCACACAGCCCGTCGCAAAGGCTTCCAGACAGGCCTCAATTAACAGTTTTTCCGCAAAAGGGTCGCCCACCTGAACGGCAGGGCGATCTTCACCGCTGTTCTCATCAAGTTCTTTACTGGCAAATGCCGCACCGCCCATGCCATCCTTACCCGTGGCAGAACCGACATACAGCACGGGGTTTCCAACACCCATGGCCTTGGCGGACATAACGTTGTTGTTATACAGCACCCCCACGGCCATCGCGTTCACTAGCGGATTCCCGCTGTAGCATTCATCAAAAAAGATTTCTCCGCCAACCGTGGGTACGCCAACGCAATTGCCATAATGCGCAATCCCACTAACAGCGCCGCTCAACAGGTAACGATTTCGGACCTGTTGCGGGGAGTCGCCATCAATCGGCCCAAAGCGCAATGCGTTCAGGTTGGCAACGGGACGGGCGTTCATCGTAAAGATATCGCGGAGGATGCCACCTACCCCGGTTGCGGCCCCTTGAAAGGGTTCTACCGCCGTCGGATGGTTGTGGCTTTCGATTTTAAAGGCCACCTGGATGCCATCACCGATATCCACAACGCCGGCATTCTCTCCGGGACCATGCAAAACACGCGGCCCTTTACTCGGCAAGGTTTTCAGCAGATGCCTTGAATTTTTGTAGCAGCAATGCTCACTCCACAGCACACTGAACATTGCCAGCTCGTTAAAGTTTGGTTCCCGGCCCAAATTGACGCAAATCTTCTGGTATTCCGCCTCTGTCAGGTTTAACCGCTTGAGCGTTTCCGTAATAGGGGTTGCATTCGCCACGCTTGCAGACATCTTGCTGTCCTTCATTCGTCAGGAACACTGGCATTATCCCTGAAAGTCAGGGGAATTGAAAGCCGTACAGAATCGCGTGGCTAACAGAACGCCCCCACGGAGCGCCCGGGAGATTCAATTGCACTTTCAGGCCGATTTTACCGGGTGGCCAGCTTGGCGTGAATCAACTCCGCCACCCGTTCCGCCGTCACTTCGCCACCATCCCGGTGACCATCCGCCACCGTGACTACGCAGGAAAATATATCCGCATTCATCTTTTGCAGCGGAACAATCACCAGCGTGGTGTCATCCACCACCGCATCATCAAAGCGACGAGGCTCCGGCGTCTGGTCATAGAGTTGTTGAAGCACCGCCTGCGCCTTGGCCGTAATGACTTCCGCCCGATTGGGGCTTTGCCAGATTTCAGCAATCAATTCCTGGAACAAGGACGCCACATGGTCAATAATGGGGCGCCCATCTTTACGCGGAAACAGCAGGTTATGCTCACTATCCGCAATAATGCCGTCAGAGCCCACAACGGCAACCCAATCCAGGTTCGGGTCCAATTCAGCCCGTTCAACCGTCAACACTTCAGGCTCCCGATTAAGCAACTCACCCAGCCAGGCATTGCCAAATGCTCTCGACATGCTCAACGACATTTCTGTTGCGCCCGGCTTGTCCAGGCGACCATCCACCACGCGTCCGCCTTTTTTCTCAATTCTTTCGGCTTCTCGAATGGGAATGTGCGGCTCATTCAAACCTTTTACCTGTACAGCCTGCCCCGATGCCGGATCAATACCAACCAGAAACGCAGGCGTATCCCCCAACCAGGCCACATGAATTTTTTTGGGCGTAATGAGAAGCGTTGTCCCACTGCAGCCGCCTTCAAGTGCAGCCGTTTCCTGTGCCGTCTGCTGGTAGGCCTGTTGAAGCTCCTGTGCGGTCAGTTCTCGATCCAGCATGCTGATTCGCGCGCGATCCTGACTCCCCCAACCCGGTTTTGGCTTCGGTATGGCGGATGTCTCGATATCATCCAGGAGTGCTGCCAGATTGGGCACGCTGGATAGCGTCACCAGGTTTCCACAGCGTATTTGAATTTGCTCACGACCGAAAGTCACGGTATCCATTGGGGGGGACTCCTTGGTAGGGAAAGATATTGAACAGATGAAATCCTTGAGGAAACGTCTCGATTGGGAAAGCGATTGAAAACAACCGAAATTATTGGAAAACCAGGGCTGGAACAAGGCTAATCCGGGTTCAAGTTGTCCAGATTGTACCACGCATCGTCCTGCGGGGCATCTGACGCCCCATTCGGAAGATCGTCGTCAGCCAAGGGCTGAATAATGATTGGGGGGCGCTCACGCCCTGCGTCCTGCTTATCCTCACTATGAACCGACTTCCACAGCCTGGTAAACTCCTGGCTGGCTTCCACACCAACCAAGCTGTCCAACTGCAGCCGCACGAGTTCCGGATTTTCACCCGCCTTCAAACGAGCCAGCACCACGCGAACTTCCCACTCCAGCTGCCGCATGTACTGCCCCTCTTTTTTGGATGACCACCGTCTTAAAACAGTCTGAATAATCGTGCCGGATATGGCAACCCCAGAGGATACGACGCTGAGAATCTGCCTGGCAAGCAGGGTTTGCTCCGCCGCAGCCAAAAATGGAATACTTTGGCCTGCTCCCAAGCCGTTCATTATCGCCACATTCGTCATTGTAAAGGTTTTGATCGGTTTTTCTTGGCGAAGTTTCTGGAGCTGTGGATGACGCTGAATCGCCAGATTCAGCAACAGGCTTTCCCATAAGGTATTTTCTGGGAGTGTTTTTTGGGCCGGTGGCGTGGTGGTCGTTAATAACTGGGTGGCAGCCGGCTGTTCACCAACATTGGGTCCGGTCACACCATGTCCGCCGCTTGTGGCCAGGTATCTGTCTTCTGCGGAAATGCTCTCCCAAGGTTCGGACCAGGAGGGCCAAGCCATTGACACGAACATCGCCAGCAACAGCCAACCGCCTACGGGACCCCGAGACACTCGTTCACCGCTCCCTCTCTCATCCGTTCCCATCCCTCATACTTCATCGTATGAGAAGATGCCAAATCGTGCATCGCCGCCCAGGCTAGGACAGATAGGCAGGTTTACGCAAGCGGCATGTCATGTAGTGCAACACCACAGCACGTTTAAAATCCATTGAGCCTTCAGGGGCTCGGAACCGGCGCTGTTTTTTTTAAATGCACACTGATCAACCAACGTTCCGGCAGAAAAGAAAATTGTTTATGCACAACTTCCGCCATTTGTCCGCGCTTCACGGGGGTTTGACGCAACTGCAGATCATTCAGCCTCAAATCGCCAGACTTTTGGCACCGTAAGCTGAGATCATGCAACGCATTTTCGCTTTGCCGGTATATCATTCGTCCGGATCGCTTATGAGCGGTCACATCCAACCCCACATCGGTCACAAGGCATTGCTCTATCGTCACGGAAGGATGCCGCAAGTCATAGACGCCAACCGCCAGAACGATTGCAAAAATTCCCAGAGGCGCAAACATAAGACCGATTTTCAGATTTTTGTTCATAACGTCTTGTCCTGTGTTTTAGCAGGTCAACAAGTAGCTTTCTCTTTGCTTGGAGAGATTGGCAGATTGCTGTTCCAGCCAAAAGCAAGCGGTTACGTAACGCCAGATTGCCTTTTCATCCTGCGTACGGATCGGTTGACCGGACTTACATTGTAGCCAATATCTACGGATACTTTCCAAAAAGGCAGCATCCAGATCCGCTAAAGGCTCTGGCACATGGATCATTAGACTATCAAAAACATGAATCGTTTCCGGCTGTTGAACATACCACTGTTGCCCAGGCGTCGAGAAGCCCATCTTGTCTTTCCGGTTCAGGATCGAAGCCGGAATCAGTTCCTTGAGCGTCTCCTGGAGCAAAAATTTCGTTTTCGCCTCCCGTATTTTAAAGTGCGGCGGCAGCGAAAACAGGAACTCAACCAGGCGATAATCCAGGAAGGGCAGCCGAGATTCCAGCGAACACGCCATGGAATTCCGGTCTTCATAGTGAAGCAGGTTGCAC
>DATNQC010000338.1:0-3333 GCA_036702885.1 Oculatellaceae cyanobacterium
GTATACGGTTGCGCCATTGGCAGGGCAGGTATATTGCGCCAGTGAACCTTCCAAATAGGCCTGGTCCACACGGCCGATGTTGCGTGCAATATCCACAATGGTCTGTTTAGGTTCGATATCCAGAAATGTGGTGATATCTCCCAGTTGCAGGTTAAGATCCACTAGTACAACGGGCCGACGGATGGCTTCCGACAGGGAAATGGCCAGATTGACGGCAATCGTGGTTTTCCCCAGTCCGCCTTTGTTAGAAAATACTGTGATGATGCGCCCGGAGCGGTCGCCGGTTTCCACATCCACCGTCAGGGCCAGTCGATGCTTCTCCAGCACACTCTTGATATCCTGAGCCTGAAGCGGACGGGGGAGGTAATCGCGGACTCCGGCTTCCATGCAGGCTTTTAGCATTTCAAAGTTAATGTCCGTGCCTGAGGCGACAACCAAGGTTTCTTTATAGTAGCTGGAAATTCGCTTGACCACGTCCAGCGTCTTGGCTGGATCGTTCCGCAAGTCGATAAAGACCATTTTGGGGCGGTTATGCCGAATCAGCTCGTATCCGTACACGAGGCTGTCGGTTTCGGCCAGGACTTCAATGCCCTGAACTTCCGAAAGCGTCGTGCGGATTAACGCCCGGGCCGCCGGATCTTCATCAATGATCAATATCGGAACTTGCTGGACCATTTAAATTTCTCGCTGTTTATTGGGCTTTGCCCAACACTTTGCCGTAATCGTTGGATTTCACAATGTGGGGCGTGATGACGACGACGAGTTCCCGGTCACTCTTTTTCATATTGGCGTTTTTGAACATGTTGCCTAAAATAGGCACATTGCCGATGAACGGGACTTTGGCGTAAGTATTCTGCTCCTCGCGGGTGAGAATGCCCGAAATCATGAGGCTGTCGCCGTCGTTGAGCTCTACGGTTGTTTCTGTGCGGCGTTTGGAGATACCGCACACCTGTGCGCCGCTGCCGCTGGTGACGCAGTTGGAAGTATCCACGTTACTGACTTCCGGGGCGACTTTCAGTTCAATCCGCCCAGAGTCAATGGCAATCCAGGGCGTGAAATCCAGTTTCACACCAAATTCCTTAAAGGAGATAATCGGACTGCCATTCTGATCGACGGAGCCGACAAAGGGAAATTCCCCACCGGCAAGGAAACTAGCGGTGCGACCATGGGTGCAAACCAGCGTGGGATTTGCCAGGGTGTTGATTTTGCCGGATGTTTCCAGCAGATCCCAAAATGCTTGGAAGTGGTCATTGAAACGGTACATACCGGTCAAGCCGCCCACGTTGGTGCCTGACATGGTGTTGCCAAGCGGGCCCAGATTGCCAGGCAGGATGCCTTGGGTTGCGCGCTGTAGGGCGGAAATAATACCGCTATCAACGGCATTGGCGAGGCGGGTGGTTGTGAGATGGCCCTTGCTGTAGTTAAACGCTGTTTTGAGTTCTTTTCCCACGCTTCGGCTGGCTTCCGCAACCTTAACTTCCAGCATTACCTGGGGAACGGGTGTGTCGGTCAGATCGATAAACTTGTCGTCCCGGTAGCCGTAGGCCGCAGCGGTCTTCCGGATTTCATCCAGAATGACTGTGTTGGAAACCTTGCCGGACAAAATGATGGAGTCATCTGTAACCCGCGCCTGAACCTTTTCGTTGGGTATGATGGCGTGGATGGCGTCCAGAACTTCGGATGCGTCATTTTGCACGTACAGGTCAAAAATGCCTTCCTGACCTTGCTCATCCCAAACAATCAAACTGGTGACGCCGCGCAGTTTGCCATTGATCAAAATCTGATCGGGGGATAGCGGGATGACGTCTGCGATGGTGGGTTCGGCAATGGACATTCGCACAACCGGTTGTGCGAATTTAACGATTTGGCTTCGTCCGCGTGTAACCCGAATGCTGGTAATGGAGCCTTGCAGCGGTTTACCTTGCTGGTTGCCTTCATCCAGATATTGCAAATGATAGGCCGTGGCCGACTCCCCTTGCACCAGCCGGCTGCTGACATCTTCTGCCCAGACGGGAATGGACAGGATGGCTACGGACAACGCTGCGGCGATGGTCCGTGCAATGCCTTGTGGTGTTGGGCCTGGCTTCTGAAAACTTGCCGTCATTGTTGAAACTCCACGGTTTCCGTTCCTGAACCACGGTAAATTTGCATGCTGAATTTGCGCTGCGCGGTTTGCCGCGAGGAGGGCAGTTTGTCATTGGGGGAAAAGTTGACGTTATGAAAGCCGTCCGAGCCTGCTGGTGCGGATAGTTTGGGTGGGTGCTTTTCCAGCCCAATCAAGGTATTGATATCGGCCCCTGGCACCTTGGCTGGTTCGCGATCCTGATAATTCCGCAGTGTTAAGTGGAATTTTCCCAACTGGTTGGCCAGGGTCAGTATTTCCGCCTGTTTTGGCGTGACCGCGATGGTGACTGCGCTACTATTGTTGCTGCTCATACTTCTGGTGCTCGTTCCGGAAAGCGCCGGATCATTGCTGGCTGCAATGATTTCAACGTCTTGTAGCAGGGTTTTGGTAATGGTTTTATCGTCGTTGGTGATGGTGGTCAGTACATCAACATGGGCGCCTGCTGTGAGCGAGTTATTGACGCTACCGATGTTACTAACCTGAATGGTCATGGCGCGCATGCCCTTTTTGATATTGCCCAGGCTGACGCCATCCAGGATTTTCGACTGTTCCAGCGTTTCTCCCTGGATAACCTGGGATTTCACCATTTTGCCCACTGCCTGGGAGAGCATGGTTAATGCGCCGGGCGGTGGCGCCTGTTCACTTTCTACCAACGTCAGCATGTCCTTGGTGATGGGCTGGCCCGGGTTGATGTCGACAATGGCCTGCACTGTTTTATAGACGGGTTTTGCCACCGGCTTTTGTTGTTTGAGTTGTTCCGCCTTCAGGCGTTCCAGCTCCGCCTTGGCTTCCGCTTTGATTCGTTCCGCTTCCTGTTGCGCTTTTTGAGCGCTGCTACTGATATTGGTAATGAGGCCGACGCCAAGAACCAGCGCGCCAATGCCGAATACAGCGGCGACTGCCAACGCCACTGCGAACTGGACAAAGACTTTTTTGGGTTTACGGGGGGCAGGCATGCGTTTCGGACTCTCGCACTTCCATTCCAGCTTCACTCAACCAGTCGGGCTGTACTCAGAACTCCCGAGCAAAGCCCGGTATCACCCTTCGATTCATCCTGTCGGCAAAACCGGATGAAAGTTTAAAACTTCCTCCCCTTCAGAATACTCTCCCGGACCCCTGCCCCTTATCCTTTATCCGAACGAGATCTGATGTTGAGATGGTGCTGCTGGAGGAGGAAATCTTCCTGTGATTGTTTCCGCCCGAAAAAG
>DATNQC010000234.1:0-3082 GCA_036702885.1 Oculatellaceae cyanobacterium
AGGCAAACCACGTCATTGTCGATTACGTTGTATCCCTGTAAATTACTGACAGGCGAAATAGAAGCGCGTGTTCCGGGTGAACCTGCGCTGCTACCTGGGCAAATACTCCGGCTTGAAGGGGAAGCGCCGGTTTACGGGCAAGTGCTTGGCGTGCGGGCGGTTCGCAAAACACAAAAGAAAACCACGGATGGTACACCCAAAAGCCGGGTGGTCGGCTGCATTGTCCGACTGAAACTACTCTATGGACAGCCGGATTTTTCACCCCAAACGGCGACTGTACTCAACCTGCAAGAAATCGCGCCGGAAATTCAACGCGTTCAGCCAGCAATGCGCCAACCGGCCACGCTAGCCCCCAACCTCACCCTTGATATCGCCAAACTGGGACCGCTTACCTGCATTGATGGAGATGACCCCATTGCCAAAGCGGATGCCGCCATGGCGCTCTTTAGCGCCGTAAGGCCTTATCGGAAGGTCGTTGTGGTGGACCCATTGGGGTTATTCGATAACAGTGCATCGCTGCACCACCTGCGCGCCGGGCAGGATTGCCGTCTATCGCTTCAATCCGTCGGACATCAGCGCTTTTTAGACGCATTAGCAACCCGCTTCCCGGAAGGTTTGAGGAATTGGGCGCTGCAAGCAGTCGCCGCCTCCTGGCCAGTGACGGAAGATTTTATCTCGTTTGAACGCCTGCTGGATTGGCGCTCTGTATCCGAATCTCCGCTCAAAACGCTGATTATGCAGAACCATCAGGCCATTATACAGGCCGGCGTCTTTGCGGATCGTCCCAATCAAGTCTTACAGTGGGCCTCCCTCGCCTGGCCGCCAGGCAGCATTCTGGATTTATCCGGTTTGTCTGAGCCTTGGAAAGCCCTGTTCTACGAGGAAGCCGTGCGGCTCATCCTGGCGGAAGCCAATGAAGAAATCCTGCCCGTTCTAGTCTATCCGGAACATTACCTACCGGCTTGGACGGACTACCTCCAACGCGCCGCAGAACTCGGCCTCAACCTGGTGATATTGACCTCGTTGCAGCTTCAAGAGCGACAGGAAGCAATCAGCACACGTCTCATTGCCGCTGCCTCCGGACAAGTTTCCCTAACTGGACAGATCACATCCGGCTTACCAGTGGTATTCACATTATCGGGCGCTCTAGCAACACCTTCACCTCAAACAGTTCCACCAAAGCCTCCAATAGAAGCCATCGCCCCACCGCCCCCAGCGCCACCGTCGGCACCACCCACTTTACCGGAAGTTCAGTCGCCTGAGCCGACCGTTCCGGAGCATCATAAAATTCTGGACCAGCTTTTTGCCAACCAGGTTTCTATCGAACAATCCGTGCTGGGAAAAGCCTCCACGCCAAAGCTGGAGCCTGCGCCCCAGTGGGAGTCAGCCCAAAGCCATCCCTCACCTGTTCAGGACATCCCCAGCATTCATGAAGACGACTGGAAAGAAGTCTCTACCGCTTATCCGGAGTCACCCCCAACACCCGCACCACCCCAGGAGATTCAAGAGATTACGTTTCCGGCAGAAGAAAGCAGCCTGCTGGATGAGTTCGACTTTGATCTGAATCTCGATCAAAAACCGCTGGAAACCATCCAGGAAGCGGACGAGACATTCCCGTCCCAGGTAGGGACCTTGGCAGGGCGATTCTCCCAGGAAAGCGAGTTTGACAATCTTTCCTTGCCACCATCATTGCTGGAACTCCCCCCAAGCACTGAAACGGATGTGCCAGGCTGGGAGGAACCTTCCTGGCAAGCAGCGGAAGAAGCCATACAGACAGAGCACCCCATGCCCGGCGCCACGCTGGAGGAAACCGTACCCGTATACACACGGGAATCCACGCGTGAAGCTGCACCATTTCAGGCTGGCGATCGGGTCATCCATGAAAAATATGGGGAAGGCACGGTCACGAAAGTCGTGCCCATGGATAACGGCGTTGTCCTGAACATTACCTTTGACAGTGTCGGCAAGCGACTATTGGACCCACGCCTGACGCCATTGACCCGTAAGACCGACTAAAGACCTAAAACGCCCCTCCCGGCGAGCCAATCCCACCGCTTCACGGCAGCGGACCTTCCCGATTGCTTGCTGCCCTTGTGTTAAAATAGCCTCTCAGTTCGAGCCGATAGTCTCCAGAAAGGTGCCAGGATGCAGGAGCCGACCGTTCAAGAAGTGAACCCCCTCAACTATAAAGATACATTGAACCTTCCTCAGACCGCGTTCAAAATGAAAGCGGGCGCGGCAACCCGTGAAGTGGAAATCGAACAGTACTGGGATGGGAATCAGGTTTATGAACGCTTGATGGAGTCCCGAAAAAAAGCGGGACTGGAAGAGGCTACAAAGCGTTTTGTGCTGCATGACGGCCCGCCCTACCTCAGCTCGGACAAAATTCACATTGGAACGGCGCTAAACAAAATTCTCAAGGACATTATCACCCGCTACAAGTCTCAACAGGGACTCTATGTTCCTTATATTCCCGGCTATGACGGCCATGGTCTACCCATTGAAACCGCGGTGGTCAAGGATATTAAGGGTGGCCGGCATGCCATCAGCGAAGTGGAGTTGCGCAAAAAGTGCCGGGAATTTGCATTGCGCAATTTGAAGGGACAGGAAGCCAACTTCAAAAGACTTGGCATCTGGGGCGACTGGAAAAATCCTTACATCACCATTGATGCAGACTTTGAGGCCACTCAAATCAAGGTATTTGGCGAACTGTACGAAAAAGGCTTTGTCTATAAAGGTTTAAAGCCGGTTTACTGGTGTCCCACCTGTGAAACCGCGTTGGCCGATGCCGAAGTTGAATACGGCGATCACGTCAGCCACAGCATTTACGTTAAATTCCCCGTAGGCGATCTCTCCAACAATGCGCTGCCAGATGAATTCAAGGCCATGCTATCCGATGCCTCCTTTGTCATCTGGACCACAACCCCTTGGACCCTGCCTGCCAACCTGGCATTATCCATCAATCCCGACTTTACATACCATCTGGTGAAAAGCCGCTGGGGCAAGTTGTTAATTGCCGAGAAACTGCTCCCGGCATTTGCCAACTTAATGTTGGATGAAGAAGAGCGGGCCGAGTATCAAC
>DATNQC010000237.1:0-6166 GCA_036702885.1 Oculatellaceae cyanobacterium
GTAATAGTACCGCGCCTGATCGTACAGCCATTTGCGCATTTCCTTCCGGGTTTCCTGTGGATTTTCCGCGGCGGCTTTGTATATGTTTCCAATTTGAGACAGGAGTTGAGGACTTTCCGGATGCTCTTTGAGGGCTTTGCGGAGTTCGATAATGGCATCGTTAATGTGTTCCGGTGAAGCGGCGTACACACTGGCAAGGCCCATTCTGGCGGCGAGCAGATTCGGCTCCCGTTGGAGCAAATCCTGAAAAATCTTTTTGGCTTTCTCCGGCTGATTGGCCTGCAAATAAAGCTCTCCCAGGCGAACCGCGACATTGGAGCTGTTCGGATGTTCGCGCAGGCCGTTTTCATAGATTTCAATGGCCTTTTCCCAATTTTCCGATTCAATGGCGTTTTTGGCTGCCGCGGCAATCAATTGGCCTTCCCCGTAATTCAGGATAGCCTTGCCGTTTAGCACAGCCAGCGCAATTGCGCCACCCAGAATAAGAAACAGCAGCAGCCGACTAAGCACGGTCCTCTCCCAAACGGCTAGGCTTTCCAGCAAAAGGCGTCAGGAGAATCAGCAAAACGGCAGATGCCAGCGATAGTTTGGCCAAAGTCTCGCTGAGGCGGTGCGTCCGGTCAAAGCGTCTTCCTTCTGCCGTGGTCAGGTTGCGATGGATGCCCGCCTTGTTCATGGCTTCGATTTGGGGATTGGTGATAGTGGTGCTATACAGCAGCATGCCGCACAACGCCAGTAGCAGAAAGCCCCGAACTGCGGCAACGATGGGGTGCCAGACCATTTGCCGGGAGCCAACCCGCAAAGCTTCTCCCAACAGGGTGAGGCCTGTGGCGATGAGCAGCACCATGTCATACCGGCGAAAGATGATTGCCATGACGGAAGCGGCATTGTCTCTTGGCAATTGCCCAAAGAGAATGGGGGCTGTGATGGCCCCTAATGCCAGCAGGCCGCCTGTGATTAGCGCCAGGCCCAGCATTTGCAGACCAGTTCCGAGGGAAAAGCAGACGGAGCCGCAAGAGACGTTTTTTGTGCAAAACATGAGAGGGCCTCAAACGGGGAAACAGTGACACCAAAACCCTTCTCATTATACCGCCATCTGCACGCGTCTGCGTATGGGCCGTACCTCAGCTTTAGGGCAGACGCAATCATGTTAAAGTTGTGCTTCGTGATTCGTTTGAATCCTACGATGTGTTTTAGCGCGTTTATTGGCCACTGCTTTCACAATTTTCAGACCATTTTGGGGATTGCTGAAACGCGCGTATTCCTTGGAGCCTTTGGCGTAAATCGCGATTTTGCCGTTTTCATCATGATGCACGCCCCAGCCATATTGTTTGGCGAGTGGGGATGTTCGCATGCACGGATGATTTTTCTTAAAAAATTGCGTCTCGACATCTTTGTCATCCGGATCAAATTGGGCATCTTGCGTCATTTGCCGGATTTTAAAGGACTCAAACGCCAATTCCAGATGATTGTATTGGTAGGGCTTTTGGGTCAGTAGTTCATACTGAATCATCGCAATGGTCTTTTTATCTCCTTTTCTGGCAGGGATAATTCCTGTGCTTACCGGGCAGTCATCGGAGACAAGAATAAAGGTGTTTTTGTAAAGCATGTTGATAGGCTATCTTCGTTTATTTTTTAGACTTAAATATTCATTACAAAGGTCTAGTATTTCATTGCAGGCTTTTTCCAGTTCTTGATGAAAGGAATCGTTTTTGTATTGAAATATGGTTTCATCTAATTCTTTTTTAACTTTGGATCACGTGATAATAGCTTGTTAGAGGCTAGCCTCATGCAGATTTGCAAATCACCGGAGTATCTGTGATAGAGCTCCTCAAATTTTTGAAAAGATTCTTTTCCTCTTTCTCCAAAGAAGCAAATAAACTTATATTTTAGGCGTTCAATTTTTGAGAAATAATCATGAAATTCATTAAAACGGTACCATATGGCCCTGTAAGCTTCTAACGGATGGTTATCTGGTTCTTCTGATTCTTCTGTTTTTTTGTTATAGGGATGAGTGGGTTTCTTATGGATTTGAAAATTCCAGGTAATTCAAGAAAAAGGCCTGCTGCCTCTTCTGCAACGTCTGCTTTTTTTTTCAGGTTATTTCTGATTGCCACTGCCTGAAACTTAGAATGGCTACTATTGCAGTTATCACAACACCAACTGCCTCTAAGATATCGAATAATGACTTTACTACATCTTAAATTAATACTATCCATTACAGCCATGATATAGCTCCATAGCATTCCGCACGGCATGATTGTTGAACCCTGTTAGATGGAAACGCTGAAAACCAAGAGCGGGTAGGAGTTTCAGCAGTAACATAAAAGGGATGTTTTATTTATTTTTTGTAAATATTTTCGTCTGAATTGCAGGGTGCAGTTTGTGAGGCTTGGCATTATTCAAAGTTATTAATCACCTGCTGCTGCGAGTTTGCCGGGGTGCATTGAGATTTTTGGGAAGATATACTATCTTTTTGTGCATTAGATTTCACCCCAATGATGGCTGGGAGTGCTCAAGATGAAGAAATGGCTTGCGATAATGGCTCTGTTGGGTAGCGTAACGCTCTGCCCGGGAGCCATGGGGCGGCCTCTGGTTGGGGACATTGCCACCTATCCGGACTGGGAGCCGGAATTGGAAGATGCCCTGGAAACCGTCGAGCTGGAGCTGGCAGAATCGCACGCCCAGGCCGGACCGAGCGAAGAAGTCAATCTGGAATTGCATCTTGATGAAATAGATGAAAATACGGGAACTTCCGGTAGTGTGCATTCCCAAATCCCGGAGCCGATGGTCTTTGACCTGGTTCGTCCGCTGGGCGCCCGCAAGGGGGAGCTGGAAACCAATACGCTATTTCTCAAACCGCTCCGCCGGCGGACGAGTCTGGAGTGGGCGCCGGAAATCGAATATGCGTTTTTGGATAATCACGCCATTGAATTTGAATTGCCGTTTGATAACTGGCAGCCGGAGGACTTGAAGCTGGCTTATCAGGCCACTTTGGGAACCAAGCTGGATCATCGGTATATTCACGGCGTTCAGGTGATGGGGCGGTATCACCTGCATGAAAAAGCCGTTTCTGTCGACAAGCTGTATATTGGCGGCTATGAATTTAATAAACGCTGGAGTACTTTGGTCATCGGCGGACTGCGGGCGACCTGCGGACACCGGAAAGTCAGTTTGACCGGCCTGTTAAATCCCAGTATTTTTTACGCCTGCTCTGAATCTATCCGTTAGGGTATGGAAACCAATCTGGAACTGACACGCCCTAAACGCAATCATTATCTATTTATGCCGCAGTTACACTGGGAAGCAGGAAAGCACTACAGCATCCAAGTGGGTTGCGGGATAGAGCGGTATAGCACCCGAAGATTTCGACCTGTCATTGGTTTACGCCTCATTCGCGTGCTTTGATTGACTTATCTCCCTCCGCAGACTTTGCAGGGAATGCCGCCTCGTCGAATGGCTTCCGTGTAGGGGATTCTGATGCAGTTACGCGTACACTTGATTGCCCATTCGCAATGTGGGTTATGGAATTTGTGAGAATTGGTGTTAAAGTACACCACTTGCCCACTGGCGGGTGTGCTGAATGTAGGTTTCGGAGCAGACTGGGCAACCGCCTGGTACGTCCACCCCAGATTTAGAATCCCAAAAAGCAATAAGCTGTAGCAAACAATTTTTTTAATCATTGGTTACTTTTTCAATTTGAATAAGCAAATTTTCTAAATAATCGACAGAGTCGCTTTATTTGCTGTCATCTTGGGATATCCCAATGATAAGTTAAAAAACTGAAAATAAATAACTTCTATTAAAATTTCCAATTAAGAGTATGACCCCGCGTGGACGTGCTGGCTCCAGTAGACAATGGACCGGGCGAAATCTTCGGCGGTGTAAGGCACGGGTGGGCGAGTGCCGCCTTTCAACCCTAAAAAATTCCGCGCCATTGTCATCGGACTCATGGGCGAAGGCTCCGGGGTGGGGTAGGCGTTGATGGACACAATGTAATAATCCGCCTCGCGGGTGGGTGGTGCATCGCCATCGGCTGCCAGCGTCTCATGGCTGTATAGGATAATTTCGGCGGCACGGGCGGGCGTTTTGGAGGCATTTTCCGCAATCACCTGAATGTAAGGGGCTTCGCCTTCCACTCGAGGTGCGAAAAAGGCGTTGAGTCTACTGTCTGGCGTGACTGTCACCGTGCTGGAATAGAAGCGGTGCAATTCGCATTCCGGCATAGGCACCAGCAGCACACCCGGATTGTTGGGAGACACTCTCCGGTGTTCCCATTGAGATTCTGTCAGCGCGATCAATTCCTCCCAACTGCCCTCAAAGTGGTCATGCCGACTTTCCCTGGTTTGCCGTTTGACGAAATCCAGTATGCCAATTGTTTGCATCGTCAGCCTCCCGCATGTTGTGACCGGTGAATGATGGGTGTCATTTGCCTGATGTGGCAGTATCAGCCAGCGGACGTCTGTCAATCTCAGGCGTTTTGTTGCCAAAATTTTAATCAAAAGGCGACGCGAAAGCATTTCTGCACTATAATCGGGCATGCATCCGGCGGGTGGGGCTGGTCCGTCGGAACCATGCAGACTTGCATCGTTTTGAAGAGGATTTTTTCCGATGGCTGAAGTCAACAATGCGGATCTCCGCCACAAAAGCCGCCACGTCATGGATGGGGTCAGTCGCGCGCCTCAGCGGGCCTTCTATCGTGCAATGGGCTTGCAGGATGAGGACTTTTCCAAGCCTCTGATTGGTGTGGCGACCACCTGGAACGAAGTCACCCCCTGCAACATCACCCTGCGTGAGCAGGCAGCCCGTGTGAAGGAAGGCATTGACAGCAACGGCGGTATTTCCCGCGAGTTTACCGCGATTTCCGTGAGCGATGGGATTGCCATGGGCCATGAGGGCATGAAGGCTTCCCTCATCAGCCGGGAAGTTATTGCGGATTCCGTCGAGCTGGTGATGCACGCGCATCAGTATGACGCCCTGGTTGGAATTGCCGGTTGCGACAAGTCGCTGCCCGGTATGATGATGGCGATGGCCCGGCTCAACGTGCCTTCTATCTTCCTGTACGGTGGAACGATTATGCCCGGTCATCTACGCGGGAAAGACCTGACCATTGTGGATGTCTACGAGGCTGTAGGAGCCTACACAACCGGCAAGATTGACGCCCAGGAGCTGCGGGATATTGAGTGTTCCGCGTGTCCGGGCGCGGGTTCCTGCGGCGGGCAGTTCACCGCAAACACGATGGCATGCGTCAGCGAGGCGATTGGTCTGGCCTTGCCGGGTAGCAGCGGTTATCCGGCGCTGGATCCGGGACGCGCTGCCGTGAACCGTCAGGTGGGCGAAGCCATCATGCGCCTGCTGGAGCAAAACATTCGGCCCAGCGATATTTTGACCCGGAAAGCCTTTGAAAACGCCGTGCGCGTTGTGGCGGCCACCGGTGGTTCCACCAACGCCTGCCTGCACCTGCCCGCGCTGGCGCATGAAGTGGGCGTGCCACTCACCCTGGCCGATATCGACAAACTGTTCAACGAAACTCCGCTGATTGCCGATCTGAAGCCGGGCGGCAAGTACGTTATGAACGATCTGTTCAAGATTGGCGGCGTGCCGGTTATTCTGAAAGCATTGCTGGATGCCGGTCTGTTGCATGGGGATTGCCTCACAGTCAGCGGAAAAACGCTGGCTGAAAACCTCCAGGATGTGGTCATTCCTCAAGGGCAGGACGTGGTTTACACGGCAGAGAATGCCATCAGCCCGACGGGCGGCCTTAAAATCCTGTACGGCAACCTGGCGCCGGAAGGCGCGGTGGTGAAGGTCGCGGGTCTCTCCCGTCTGGTGCACCGTGGTCCGGCCAAGATTTTTGACGGTGAGGAAGAATGCTTTGCCGCGATTGAACGCCGGGAAATTGTGCCCGGTGATACGGTCGTGATTCGCTATGAAGGCCCCAAAGGCGGCCCGGGGATGCGGGAGATGCTTTCCGTCACCGCGGCGCTGTATGGTCAGGATCTGGGGCAAGACGTGGCGCTGCTCACCGATGGCCGCTTCAGCGGCGGAACGCGGGGGCTTTGCGTTGGCCACGTCGGGCCGGAAGCAATGGTCGGCGGTCCCATTGCCCTGCTGCAAAATGGCGATATAATTTGCGTGGATGCAGAACGAGGCATCCTGTCCGTGG
>DATNQC010000241.1:0-13429 GCA_036702885.1 Oculatellaceae cyanobacterium
GCTGATAACGGATGACAAACGATTTAAAACGCCTTTGACAAGCGGCATTTGCCTTAACACTTGTTCCCGGACAACCGGCGCAACCCGATACGCAGGCCAGAATGAACGATCATCCTGAAGTAGCACAAAGCGCGGGTCGGACAGTTCCCCATCCGTTGAAAAGCCGACTGTGACATCCGCCTCGCCGTTCAGTAACAGTCGATATTTGAGTCCGTTATCATACTGGCGAATCCGCTTGAATGCAAGCGAACCGTAGTGTTTGCGCAAGCCTTGCAGTCCGTCCTGGCGATCGAAAAATTCGGGAATCGCTGCAAGTCGCAACCGAGGGGCTACGGCTGACAGGCGGGAAATGGTGTATAGATTGTATTGCTCTGCTGTCCGTTTGAGAGTAACCAGCCCCTGGGAGTTATTGGCTTCCGCCGGGGTAAGCCAGCATAAGCCCCAGCGACGATGATAGTCTCGGTTGAGTATTTCCAAAGCTTGCTTTTCATCGTTTTCCTGAGAATGGTTTAGGATGTTCAGCAGACCGGTGCCGGTGTATTCAGGGTAGAGATCAATTTCACCTTTCTTTAATGCCTCGTGGGCAATGAAGGTCCCACCCAGATTGAAGCGTCGATGTACGCGATAGCCTGCTTTTTCCAGTGTGAGCGCATACATTTCCGCCAATAGCTTCGATTCCGTGAAATTTTTGCTCCCGATGGTTAAATCTGCTTTGGGTTGTAGGCGAATTGAAGAAGATTTGGCCGGGATATACAGCAGCAAGCCGATAACTAGAAACATCAAGGCTCGGAGCCAGGCTTTTTGGGGTAAAAAGCGTCTCAACATGCTAGGTGCCTCGTTGTCAGACGTTCCAGCAGCGCTAAAAAACTTTCAGCCAACAGCACTAGCAACACAACTGGAATTGCTCCAACCAGCAGCATTGGAATGTGATACAAGGCAAGTCCATTGATAATGAACACTCCCAGCCCGCCACCACCAATCAATGCGGCAATGGTCGCACTTGCCAGAACTTCCGTTGTTGCGGCACGTAAACCTGCCAGGATAAAGGGCAAGGCCAGCGGCAGCGTAACGGATTGAAAGATACCCAAGTCGCTCATCCCCATTCCTTGAGCGGCTTCGAGAATGGCAGGGTTGATCCGGGAAACTCCTTGCACCGTTTGAATCAAAATTGGTGGAATAGCCAGAATGATCAAAGCCAGAAGCGAAGGCTGGAATCCTGTGCCCAGCCAGGGAATGACTAACGCTAGCACCACTAAACTAGGAATCACCCGCAATCCCATGGATAAGCCAGCAATCCAGCGCGTCGCAGCAGGCAGCTGCGCTAGCAAAATGCCCAATGGAAACGCCAATAAAAACGCTGAGCTCAACGCACAACCGCTCAGTAACAGGTGAGTCTGCAATGCATCCGCAAACCGAGCCGGATGCTCAATGATATATTGCATTGCCAATTGAAGAGATGCTGGCATGAGTGATTCAACAGTCCTTCCTAGCGGCTGTGCCAATCGCTGATCTTAAAAAGCTCAGGCAAGATATTCTACTCTCCTGAATTCAGCAAAATGTGGTGGTCGAATGAAAGGCTCAGGTTTGGAATAAACAGGCGGCGGAGAAAGCCCATCGGAATTACGTTTGCTCAGAGACTTGGATAAGCGTGGCGCACCGATGCCTGCATACAGAATATTGCCCCCTAATGCAATCAAGAACGCGACAAAATCCCGGGCTTCCTGAGTGTTGAAGACTTTGTGGCGCCTCATTAGGTTTCTGCCGAGTAACCCCATGCTCAAAAAAAGAATTGCGCCAAAGCTATAAGTTGAGGCATCCCGAAGAAACAGTTCTTTTCTTTGCTCCTGGCTATCCTGAGAATATCGAAGGGAGGGAATCAGTACTGCTGGCGCAGTCCAGGTCAAAACCTCCTTGACGACTGGCAGGTGTTTTGCGGGCAGTAACAAAAAGAGCCTCCCTTGCTGAACCAAATGAACAAAAAGACCCTCAAGCAAAGGCGCGCCCGCGGATCCCTATTTCGAAATTTCAAAAAACGTTAACCCACTGGCGCGGCGGTATCCACTATTTTTCGCAGTATTCCGAATCAGTCAGGGGATCACTCATAAACCATCTCTCAGAAAATAACTGAAGCAGTATGGCGGAAAGCACCGTCGTTTGTCAATCCTGCCTTGTTCAGTTAGCCAATGTATGGAGAATGCATATTCGTAAAGGTTGAACTGATTTTCTATTTTTTAAACGAATTTTTAAGTTTTATGAATATTTGAAGCGTCAACTCTTTATTTTGGATCGTACTGGTCGATATCCGTTAAGTCAGAGTACGGCGCTTGATTTCTGTATTTGGTGCCAACAAGGAAAGAACTTGCAAGCCAAGAGAAAGTGAGCACGGTATGGCCCCCCTCAAGAAAGCTTCAGGTCAATCTTTAACTGAATATGCACTGCCTGTCGCTTGTATTCTGCTGGTAGGTGGTGTGATAGCAATGACAGTCGATATTAACGGTATTATAGACGACTACTTCATGGCAGCGAGTGGACATTCCGCAGCGAGTAAAACGGGTACGACATTCAAGCCTGGACAGCTGGGCGCCGAGGCAAGCGGAGCAACCGGAAATGGTGCTGCTGGCTTCGACAGTATGGGAAGGCTCATAGATGGCGCTGGCGGCAGTATTAGTGTTGGTGGAGGGAGTTTTACCTATGATGGGCCAACATCTCGCAGTAGTCGTCCGCAAGTGGCGGGAATCAATGGGGACTTTATATACGACGTGAAAGGCAGAGGCCCTATGTTTGAATTGGCAGCCAAACTTGCTAGAGAAGGCGCTCCAGCCGAATATGTCGGGCGGATTCTGAATAGTGCAGCCCTGACAGAACAGTTGGCCCAATCAAAAGCTAATGGTGCTGGCACCACCATGAATGCCTATACAGCGGCCCTACGCTCCCAACTTGCTTCCAACCAGGCCTACGCAATGTCCCATATGAATGAAGTACTGGCGCACGGCGGCCTAGAAGGGGTCAGCATTTGGAAAACAGCGATGGGAAGTTCTATCTCTAACAGTGATCAGATTACCAAAGCAACAAATGAGTTAGACGTTGCGAGTGTTTCACGTTTGGAACGCTATAGACAATTACTTGAACAAGGGGCTAAGAATGATAAGCTGAACGCTGCGAATGAAAGATGTGCATTACATGGTGCTGTTTGTGCAATGACCGGTACAGAAGCAGATGCGGAAACTCTCGCCAGTTTGCTTCAAGAAGCCGGAACGTCTTCACCTGGCGAGCAATTGCTGATGAATAAAGACAATACGAGCGCCTATGTCTATCAGAATTATAAACAATTGACCGGCCCCAAAGCAGAACAGGAATACAAGAGTGGTATGCCTAAAGAAGAATTGCACTTCTTTCAAAAACTCCCTATATTGAAGGATTTGTAGGGAAATATCTGCTTGGATAATGTGACTAAGAGCGAGTACCGAGCCAATGATTATTTTTCATGGGTCAACACTTTCAACGCCTCGTTTGAATACTGCTCATTCTGGACAATCCCTGGTTGAGCTTGCGTTGACATTCCCCATTTTGTTGCTCATTCTGGTTGGCGGCGCTCACTTTGGATTCGGACTATATCAAGCCAACCTGGCCTCCAGCGCCATTCAACAACCGGCTTTACATAAACTGGAAATGGCGGATACACCTGGAGCTATTTCTCCTGGAACTGTTTTAAACTGGGTCACTGGAAATGATGGCACCAAAGGCAGTATGAAAACAGGGGATGCCGTTGATAGTGTAAAATTTGTCAACCAGAATGCGGAAACCGCCATAATTGTAGGAACTAAGCGTTATAAAGGCATTGCGCCTTTCCTGCCTTCCTTCGATATTACAGTGGTGCAAGGAATTAACAGCAATCTGCTCCAGGCATCAGGAGGCAGTGCCGCACGTGTTCGTCCTGCTAATGGCACTTGGGTGCCAGGGGGTGCTCCCCGTACCCCACCCTGGATGGATCCGTTGGTCCAGAATGCGCCACCGGACTTTCGAATGAATCCTAGTTGTGCTGCAAGCCCGGTTGGAATTGAGTTGGTGAATGCCTTGAACTCCGAATTGAAGACGGAAAAAACGTATATTTCCAACAAGCCGGTTGCGTTTTTCAGCCCTGTAGAACCTAAAACTTTGATCCAGATTTCTCAGGAGTTTGAAGGGGCCTGTGCAAGCGCAGGGGCAGCCATTTGTGCAAAAGAGTACGAAGATTTACTGCCCGATCCCCCAAAAGATCAACCGGCTGCGTTGAAAAGCAAAAGTGCTACTCCCCCTGATACTGTAACCTATGTCTATGAAACAAAAAACCCTCCTGGTGGCCCAGGAACAATTGTCAGGTATACGTTTGAGTGTAGTAAAGCGTATTTTGAGCAACACGGAAATTACTGTGATTCCCCTCGACCTGCAATTGGAGAAACTGTGTCCAATCCAGATATAGGGCCGGATCATGGCATGTACTTTGATCCAACCGGAAAATACGAAAAGCCTCCGGATGATTTCAAGGATTCCTGCATGTCTCGCAAACAGGCGGAATGCATGCTTGAGAAGGGCGTTGCAAAGGCAAACCAGATTGCAGCCAAGTATCCGGACATTTGTCGCTAAGTGTATAAAGGACCCCCTATGAAAATAAACCATCGTAAGGCGGTGCCTGGCGCTAACTTGGCAGTCTTTGGAGGCGTGGCCTTTCTACTGATTGCGCTGCTCGGCATTAGTATTTACGTAGGGCTACAGGCCTTTGTTCAGAGTGAAATTCAAAAGGCTGCGGGAACAGCCGCCATGGCCGGTGCTGCTGCCTATTACAGTGGGAATCCTGGAGGACGACCTGCGCCAAACGCAGCCCGCGCAATGGATATTGCACGGGATACATTTAATGCCATTGTCTCTAACTCCAGCGCCCTGAAAGGGCTAGGGGTGGAGCTTGTCAGTGTGACGAACAACGACAATAACGACAGTATTACCGTCACGGCTCGTGGCTCATTTGGTACGGCCCTACTGGCTCCAGTGGGGATTCGTCGGATTGATGTCACCGCCAGTGGAACAGCACGCGCTGTCAAGTATGCTGCAGCAGGCATTGGTAGTTCAGTTGGCCCCATTAGCATCTTGCCGGATGGTACTGGCCGATCCATGCAGCAAACGTTGGAACTCGCCTTCCCTCTGGTCGATAACCTCGGTACCGATCTCTATGTGGAGCAGGTCTCACAGATTGAATATGTCGTGGAGGCCTGCAATTCCCAAAGCTGTTATGATCTGGTGCCAGCCGCACAGGTTGCAGGAACGGGGCAAATCAAGAAAAGTGCGACAGGCGACGGAACGGATGTCATTAAAGGTTCCGCAACGTTTGATTTGGCCAAAACGGGGATCCGTAAAGCCAGTAAACTACGCTTTACGCATGGCAATAACTTTGCAACCAGTTTTGGAGGGCAACAAGGCTCCTTGCAAACTTACCCCACTCCTTTGATGCTGACTGCCGTACAGATTTTTGGGTATGCCAGCGCTTGCCCAAGCCCTAATAACTGCCCAGTTCCAGCTGGTTTTTTGCCAGTTGAGTAAAAGTTAAAAAAGCAGGGAGAGACGTTCGCCTCTCCCTGCTTAGCAACTTTCATTAGCCTTATTCACAAACTGTAGCTAATGCCTTCTTGGCCTTTGCTGTAGTAGTATCAAACACTTCCTGTTGGGCTGCATCAGCAAGTGTTCCGCCACCCGCCTGCTCCCAAGCCATAAGGGCAGCTAGCTGCACAACTTCTTCTGGTGAACCTGTTATCTTGTCTGGATTAATGCCGATTGGCATATCAGGTAAATAAGCAAGAACCCCTGAGGCATCTTTGATACTCTTAGTAAGGAAGATTTCTAGAGGTTCAGATTTCAGCGCTTCATTACCACTTGCTGCCACTGCTGCTCTTACCAATTTTTCAACTTTGGGATTTTCTGAGAGTAGTTGGGTATCAAAACGATTTTTAGCATTAACAAGCTTAATTTTGTTTAACTCGCCTGATTTAGGAGCATTTAGTGCTTCGAGAATTTGGTCAAGGTTGTCGCAAGCAACTTTTTGAGTTTTGGTTGGTTTTGTAGAGGGGGTGGCTGGTGCCGTTGCAACGGTATCATCCTTAGCACTGGTATTGCTAGCTGTTTCCGAAGCGGAACCACATCCCGCAGCACCACCGGCTAAGGCAAATAAAGCTGCTGCTGCTGCAACACCTTTAGTAAGTCTTCCTTTTCCTGCAAATTGAGGTTGCGCAGCAGAACTCAATTGCAATGTGTCTTGTGCCGGTGCCAATGAGGGTTTGGTATGCTGTTGCGCAGCAACATGACCAAAACGAAGTGTTTTAGCCCCAAAAGCCGGGCCAAGCGAAAGCGAAGTAGTCATTGAAAAGCTCCCACTTACTTATATGTTGTGTGACTGAGTTATGAGTGATTGTTGCAATACAAAAATTCACCACTTGAAAGAGAAAGGAATCTGTTCCCACCTTTCGCCAAGCATTCTTGATGAAAAAAGCTGTGCTTGCAAGTAGAAATTACAAACTCGTTACAATTTACTAATAATGTAGTAGCAAAGACTCTTGTGCTTAAGATGAAAGTGCTCGCAATGATGGGAATCCACACATAAAAAAGCATATCGGGCTCTTGTTTTTTGCTCACGTTTTTCATACACTGGCTGAGTCCAGGGCGATTGGCTCAGCGGTAGAGCACTCCCTTCACACGGGAGGGGTCGCTGGTTCGATTCCAGCATCGCCCACCATTTTGACTTCAGATAATCACTCGTTCGTGTTTGTTAGAGGGGTAGGTATACACTTGATTTCCATCGGAATCAAGTGTATACCCATCTTATGAATACAGTAGATTTCAACGAATGCATGCTATGTGCATGCTTTTCCGCCAGGAAAACAGCCCGGCTTCTGACACAGTACTTTGATAGGTATTTGCGTCCAACCGGCTTGAGAGCCACGCAATTCACGGTACTGGTTGCGCTCATCCAGTTTGGGCAGCCTGTTCAACTCAATATGATTGCCGAAGTGCTTGGGATGGAGCGAACCACATTAACCAGAAACCTTCGCCACCTGGAAGAAAAGGGATTGATCGGGACTGAAAGTGGTTCTGATCGCAGGGTAAAGTTGATTTCCATCACGGAGCGCGGTAAAGAAATGGCAAAACAGGTATTTCCAACCTGGAAGCAGGCCCAGGAGGAAATCGCCAGGTATATTTCACCCCAGCAACTTCAGCAGTTTGCGACCATCGCAGCAGGCATCAGCTAAAGATTTCTCACTGATGATGTTGTTTTTATTGGGAAATAGGGAGCCGGACCGTAAATTTGGAGCCAACAGACTCCTTACTTTCCACTTGGATGCTGCCGTGGTGTCGTTCCACGATTTTTCGGACCAAGAAGAGCCCAACGCCCGTACCAGGAAATTCCTGAGGTCCTTGTAAACGCTGAAACACTTCAAAAATCTTGTTTTTATAGGCTTCATTAAATCCAATACCGTTGTCTTCCACGGTGATTTCGCAATACCCGTTTGAAGCACCAGAATGTACACGGATTTGAGAAGGAATGCCTTTTTTATGGAACTTCAGTCCGTTTTCCAGCAAGTTTTTAAAGACTTGTTCCAGCTGGGTTTCATCCGCTTCAATAATTCCACAGGTACCGCCAATTTCAATTTGTCCCCCTGTTTCTTCGATATAATCCTGCAGTTCCTCCTGGGCTTGATGAATCACTTTGGAAAGCTCCAGCTTTTTAAATGGTTGCCCGGTTCGCATGACGCGGGACAAGCTGAGCAGTGAATTGATCAATTCCTGCATGGTATGCGCCGATCGCCGAAGTCGATTCAGGTAGTCATAGCCTTCTGTAAACTTGTCATTCCGAAAAGCATCTTGCGCCATGTCGGAAAAAGTCTGGATTTTCCGTAGCGGGTTCTGCATATCGTGTGAGGCCAGCGTCGCGAAATGCTCCAGTTCCTTGTTGCTTTGTTCCAATTGCATTGCATACTGTTGCAGCAGCTGGTAGCTGTTTTCCGCGTCCTGTTCAGCCTTATAACGAGCCCTTCGGGTTTCAAGGTCTTCCAACTCCCTCATAATGGCGGAATTGAGACGAAATAGTCTGCCTTTGACAAAATAATCATGCGCTCCGGCTTTTAAACACTCAACAGCAGTGTCTTCCCCAATCGTGCCGGATACAACAATAAACGGAATATCCAGATTGCTCTGCTTGAGTATTTCCAACGCATCCATGGCATTAAAACGCGGTAAGGTGTAATCCGAAAGAATGATATCCCAATATTTTTCGGATAACGCCTTTTTCATAGCTTCCGGGGATTCAACTCTTTCCCACTCGACGAAAAACCCGCCCTGCTCAAGTTCATAAACCAGGAGCAGCGCATCGTTTTCGTTATCTTCGACAATTAAAGTTTTTAAAATTTGCTTCATCTGGATGTTCCAATAGTTGTTGTTGTTTTATGTCGGCAGGGAGCTTCATTGACCAGTAACCAATAGAGTCCCAGCTGTTTAACGGCCGAGATGAACTGGTTGAAATCGACGGGCTTTCTCACATAGCTGTTGGTTCCCAATTTGTAGGCCTCCAGCATATCTTCCTCTTCTTTGGAGGATGTCAGGATGACAACAGGAATGCAGTCTGTCCGTTCATCGGCGCGGATTTTCTTCAAGACTTCCAACCCGCTGATTTTGGGGAGTTTTAAGTCCAGAATAATAATTTGAGGCTGATCATAAATATCACGCCCCTCATAGCGTCCAGCGCCAAACAAATAATCCAGTGCCTCGGCGCCATCATGAGCCACCACCAATGGATTAGTGATATTGTTTTCATCAAATGCCAAACGAGTCAGCTCTTCGTCATTGGGGTTATCTTCAACCAGCAGAATGCTCCTGTTGACTGGGTTGACCATAATCCTGTTCCTTTAAATTGACGGGCTGCAGCGTAAAGTAAAAAGTTGCACCTTTTTCGACTTCCCCTTCTGCCCAGATTTCACCGCCGTGACGATGAATAATGCGGGAAACGGTTGCCAGTCCAATTCCCGTTCCAGGGAATTCCGATGAACCATGAAGGCGCTGAAAGGCGCTAAAGAGCTTGTCTGCATATCTCATATCAAATCCGGCACCGTCATCTTTGATGTAATAGATAGACGTTTCATTGCTTCGGATGCTCCCGAATTCGATTTTGGCGGTTTTATGCTGAGATGTATATTTCCAGGCATTACCAAGCAGGTTTTCTACAACAATCCGCAGTAGCCGATGGTCACCACGGACAGTGATCCCCTCTTCGACAATCAGTGCGACTTTCCGGTGAGGTTCCGACTGTTGAAATTCCTGAAAAATTTCTCGCACCATATCGCTCAGATTAACGTTGTCTTCCAGGACCATTTCCTCGCGCGTCAAGCGGGAGAGTTTCAACAGATCGTCAATGAGTTGCCCCATTTGTTGGCTGCCTTGGCGAATTCGGTCCAGATAGTCTTTTCCCTGCTCATCCAATTTGTCCGCGTACATTTTCAGAACAACCTGGCTGAACCCATCAATGGCCCGTAAAGGCGCGCGAAGGTCATGAGAGACGGAATAGGAAAACGCTTCCAGTTCCTTGTTGACCGCTTCCAATTGCTGAGTTCTTGCTAGCAAAGCATCCACCAGCCTTTTCCGTTCAGTGAGATCCCGCATGATTTTGGAAAAGCCCACCAAATTCCATTGAGTGTCATATAGAGCGGTCACAATCACGTTGACCCAAAAACGACTTCCATCTTTACGACGTCGCCATCCTTCAGCCTCAAAGCGGCCTTGTTCCGCTGCTGTTTTTAACTCGAGTTCGGGATCGACTTTGGCTGTTTCCAGCGGGTATAGAATTGAAAAATGTTGACCGATGATCTCTTCGGCTTTATAGCCATTGATACGCTCCGCACCGACATTCCACGACTTGACCAGACCTGACGGGCTTAACCTGAAAATGGCATAATCACTAACCGTTTCAATAAGCAGACGCGCATTTTCCTCACTTTACCGTAATGCCTCCTCCGTTTGTTTTCGGCGTGCAATTTCCTCCTGAAGCTCTTTGGTGCGTTCACTCACCCGGTTTTCCAGGTGTTTGGTGAGCTGATTAATTTCTTCCTCCGCTTTTTTCCGTTCTGTAATGTCACGCAAGGTACTGGTAAACATGGGGTAGCCATCCATTGTAATTTTCCGAATGGTTAATTCCGTCATAAACTCACTGCCATCTGCCCGAAGAGCCGGTAACTCCATCAGCTTATCCATATAAGGCCCTTGGCCGGTAGCGAGATAATGGGCTAAGCCGGCTTTATACGCGTCACGGTATCGTTCAGGAATAATCAACTCCGCCAGAGGCTGTCCAACCGCCTCCTCTCGTAGATAGCCAAAAATCCGCTCGGCGCTGGCATTCCATTCCCGAATAATCCCGATATGGTCCATTGTGATAATGGCATCCAATGATGATTCCAGAATCGCCGTTTTTCGGGCTTCCGATTCATATAAGTTATGCAGTGTCTTTGCATAATGAATGGCAATCGCAGCCTGAGCTGCAACGTTTTTGATCTGAGCAACTGTATCTGAATCCCACTCAAGGTGGTGTGTCGTGGAATGAACTCGGAGCGCCCCCAACAACGTATGGCGGTACACAATCGGAACGTGCAGTAGGCTTTTCACGTTTCTTTCTTTTATAAGTCGCTTATCCTGTTCGCTGAGGCACTCAGCCTGCAATACATCCGGCAAGGCCAGGATTTCCGGGTGTCCCAGCATAGAGTGGAGAATGGCCACGTTCGGTAATGGCATATCCAAGGAAGGTTGGACAGATGGTGTACTTTGATACTCATACGGTGCAGGCGTGAATTTTTGGTTTTCATCATCAAGCAGCCAGATTCGACACCGATCAGCTCCTGTAAACTTGCCGATATGATCCACCGTTTTGCGCAGAATCGTATCCAAATCCGTTTCCGCGCGAATACTATCAATAATGTCGGCAGCTACTTGCTCTCTCTCCCAGCTCTTCTGAAGTGCTGTTTCGGTGGCTTTTCTTTCAGAAATATCTTCGACGACCGCAATGGCATAAAGCGGTTCGCCATTTTCGTTTTCCACACAAGACACCGAAAGGTTCACCCACACCAATGTCTGATCCTTTCGGATGTATCTTGCTTCCAGTTGATACTCGGTTAACTCGCGAGACACTAACCTACGGTACAGTTCCCGTTGCTTGCTGACTTCTTCCGGGTGGCAGACTTCCATAAAACTTTTCTGGAGCAGTTCCTTCTGACTATAGCCCAGGATTTCACTATACCTTCGATTCAGCTTGATCCAGCGACCTTCCAGGTCTAATTCCGCAATACCAACCGCCGCCTGTTCAAAGGTCGCAAGAAAACGTCGCTCACTTTCTGTGGCGCGCACCAACGCCTTTTGCTGCTCTGCCGACGCTTGGGCGCCCAGGAGTAACAGCGCAATCCCAAAGAAAATCCCGATAGGAAACAAAATATCCAGCAAACTTAAGGAACCAACAGTCGGAATATTTCCAGCGCTCGACGAGGACGTAGCCAACATGCGATAAGACGTTGCTGTCATCCCGATGTAGTGCATGCCGGCAATCCCGCCCCCCAGAATTACAGCACTGAGCATCTTTTGAGAGAAAAGGCCCTTTTTCCAGGTATGCATCAGGAAAGCCAAGCGGAGCGCGCCTATCGACGCGAGTATGGCAACCACGATGGATAAGATAAACAGGCTGGGACGATAGTGAATCATGGCAGGCATTTGCATTGCGGACATCCCAATGTAATGCATCGCCACAATGGCCAGCCCCATCGCGAATCCACCAAAAAACAGGTAGAACCGGGTCATTGTGTCCCGGTTGATAAGGACGAAGGCCAACCCTGCTCCGGCCACCGCGGCCAGAAAGGAAAGCAATGTAAGACCTGGATCGTAGGTAACAGGCATGGGCATCTTTTGCGCCAACATACCGATAAAATGCATGGTATAGATGGCGAGTCCCATAGAAATCGCGCCCGCTGCAAACCAAAGCTTTCGGTGGAGTCCTCGTGGTGCGCTCTTCATGTGCCCGGCAAAGTCCAACGCAATATAGGAGCCGATCACGGCGATGAAAACCGAAAGCACAACCAGGCGGCCATCCCAGGTGGTTGTTACGTCCATGCGTTGACCCCTAAATATCGTCCCGTACAGACTCTTGCTGGTATGCTCGGACTTGGCAAGAGCGAATCCCTTCTGTTGAGCGAATGCAATCAGTCAGAAAAGGTTGAATATATTTTCCAGTGAAACGTTTTCCGCCTGTATTCTCCAATCGGGCTAATCGTTTTCCTTTTGGAACCCCGAGACTTACCCGGCAGGGAACGGGAGGATGCTTCTAAAAGCTCGTGATAGCTTGCATCCCTTGGTATAATAGGGCCATGGAGCATTCAGACGTCGGGTGGACGGCGACCAGAAAGCAAGCCGGAACTGTTTTTATCGTCGATGATGAGATGATGGTGACGACCAGCCTGCAGACTATGCTGGCTTTGGAAACGGATCACCGCATCCATTGCTTCAATTCGCCTTTGGAAGCCCTGGAGAAACTGGATTTGAAGCCGGATGTCGTGATTTCTGATTTCTCCATGCCTGGTATGGACGGAATTAACTTTCTACGGGAAGTTAAAAAGCGTCTGGAAGATTGCACGCTGATTTTGCTGACAGGTTATGCCGATAAAGAAAGCGCCATTGAGGCGATTAACACAGTTGGTATTTACCGATACATTGAAAAGCCTTGGGATAACGAAGAATTAAAGCTCAGCATCAGCAACGGATTGGAACGAAGCCGGTTGATTAGCGATTTGCGACAGTCCGTTCAAGACTTGACTGCTGCACAAACTGAACTGGAGCGGACCAATCAACGGCTGGAAGCTTTGGTAGAGGAGCGAACCCAGGACTTAAAAGCCACTTATCAAAAGTTGAACGGCGTTATCAGAAACAGTGCGGACGGCATCCTATTACTGGACCAGGGCCAACGGATTACCCTCGTGAACCCCGCCGCGGAACGACTGTTTCAGGCCGCATACGGACCACAACCCATCTTGAACACCCCTTTAGGACACTGGGTGAAAACCTCCGGGGGTAAACTGCTTGCGTTCTCTTCGGAAAAATTCCCCTCCGTCAGTGAGGTTCTAATTGGAGAGCATCCCCTGGAAGCCAGCATTGCGCGCCTGGCGCCACCAGCGGATTCCTCCGGGGATAGTGGGTTTGAAGACGGCTTTGTCGTGGTGCTTCGGGATATTGCCGAGCGCAAGGAAATTGAGCGCTTACGGGACGACTTTATCTCCACGCTGACGCATGATCTTCGCACTCCGCTGCTGGCGGCGATTCAGACCATGGGCTTTTTTGTGGATGGAACGCTGGGTACGCTCTCACCAAGACAAACCGAGCTGATCCA